>CAMOCU010000159.1 GCA_946610835.1 uncultured Clostridia bacterium
ACCGAGGAGCGATGTCAGTTCCGAGAAGAACTGCGGCAAATCGTTCGTCGTGCTCACCGGCGATGTTGCGGCTGTCCACGAGGCGGTCAAGGCCGGCATCGGTGTCGCGCAGGAGCAGGGATATGTCGTTTCCAGCGTCGTGATTCCGAATCCGCGTCGCGAGATTTTTGAAGCATTGATGTGATGCGCCGACTTTGGTTTGCGGTTCTTGCGCTCTGTGCGGCTGCGGCGGCAGCGTCCTGCGCGCGTCAGGAGCCGATTTCTGCGCAGCCGATCACGCTCTTTCCGCCTGCGTCCGAGACAGCGACGACTGCTTCGCCGCCGACAACGGGGCCACAGTCCACGCTGCCTGCCGTTACGGTCAACGATTCATACGGCCAGACCCACACCCTCTCGTCCGCGGAGCCTGTGCGGGATGCGTCCGTGCAGTACCGCACGGAGGATTCGTACCGTTTCGAGGCGGCCGCTGTGGAGCATGCGCGGCAGTTGTACCGCCAAAGTGTGAGCGTGCCGGAAAGTCTGCATATCAGTGATATGCAGGTTGAAGATTGCGCAGACGATGGCAGCGCGGTGTATTACAGCATTTATCTCGAAGGCGATTACCGCCTGCTTTCCGGTGAGCCAATGTCACGCGGCGTGTTTTATGATCTCGGCGTGCGCAAGCAAAGCGGAGAGGTTTTTGACGCATCGGCCGACATCGACGAAGTGCTGCGATCCTATTCGCTGCTGGCGGAGGAGCAGAAGGAACTGTCGATCCGTGCACAGGACGCGCAGTCCGCGCTGGATGCGCTTGTGCCGCGCCTTTGCAAAGATCCGCGGGGGACGAAAGTGCTTTCCGTGACCCCGACGGATCAACAGCAGGTGTACGCGATTGTCTGCGAGGGCGTGAATACATACGGCCTGCATATCCGTGAAACACGCAATGTTGAGCTTTTGCAGGACGGCGAGCGCTGGTTTTTGCGCAGTGCGCCGGAGACTTTTTGATTTCCTGTAATTTTTAAAAAAAGTACTTGCATTTTCAAAATGCATGTGCTATAATCCATATGTTGTGTTTAAGATCTACGGAAGAGGTGACAAGAATGAAACAGGGTATCCATCCCAAGTACGAAAAGACGACGATCCGCTGTGCCTGCGGCGAAGTCATCGAGACGTCCTCCACAAAGGCCAATCTGCGTGTTGATATCTGCTCCAAGTGCCATCCGTTCTTTACCGGCAAGCAGAAGCTCGTCGACACCGGCGGACGCGTGGATCGCTTCAAGAAGCGCTATAATCTCGACAAATAATAAACGGCATTGACCCGGCTCGTTGGAGTCGGGTTTTTACATACCCTTTATTTTGAATCGGAAGGATGAATCCTATGCTTTACAAACCGGCTGTTTTTGCCGTGGAGGACAGTTATCAGATCCTTGTGCCTGTCGAATCCCCTTCGCTGATGTGGGTGCAGGTGGGGGACGTTTGCTATTATGACGATTCCAACGGCATCCTGCGCTCATCGACGGATGTGCATCGCATGACAGTGCCGATGCATGTGCTCGATGCGGCGGGAAGCTACACGATCTGCGAGCGGAAAATTCCGCAGCGCAAGCCGTATTTTTCACAGCCGGGACCTGTGGTGCAGATAACATTTTCCTTTCGCTCTGTGCCGCGCACGGGGGCGATCCGTGCTTATCTGCTTTCCGACACGCATGACCGCGTCGCGGAGCCGATCCGTGCAGCGCGGGCGTTCGGCGATGTGGATTTTTTGATTTTTAACGGCGATATTGCTGACCACAGCGATGAAAAGGCAATGGTTCTGCGCGTTTTTGAGATTGCGGATCAGATTGCCGGCGGAGAGATTCCGATGGTGTTTTCGCGCGGAAATCACGATACGCGCGGCGTGTTTGCGGAAAAATATGTGGATTACACGCCCCATGCCGACGGACGCAGCTACTATACGTTCCGGTTGGGCAGAATCTGGGGAATCGTGATGGACTGCGGCGAGGATAAGGACGACGACCACGAGGAATACGGCGGTACTATCTGCTGTCACGATTTCCGTCAGCGCGAGACAAGTTTCCTTGAAGAAGTCGCCTGCGGCGGATCGTTTTGTGCGCCGGAAATCGAGACACGCATTGTGATCGTACACAATCCTTTTACCCATCAGTTGAAGCCGCCGTTCAACATTGAACAAGAAATCTACAGCCATTGGGCGCAGGTGCTGAAAACGCAGATTCGCCCCGATGTGATGCTGACCGGTCATCTGCACGATTTGCGCGTGAGCGCGCCTGACAGCGATTTTGACGATCTCGGGCAGCCGTGTACCGTTGTGGTCGGCTGCGAGAACGGCGCGCAGTATTTTGCCGGTTCCGGTCTGACATTTCTGCCGGACGGTGTGGAGGTCGCCTTTACCGACAGCGACGGCAAGCGGCTGGATACACATTTCATCCCAAAAAATCCCGGAAGCGCGGATTGATTTCTTTTGTATACGTATTGACGGATCTTTCCCGTCCTTCTCAACAAAAATCCACGGCGTCGTGCGCATCTGCCGAAAAATCTTTGACGATACGAGTACCAAGCCGGAATCGGTTCCTTCGTTGTTCCTGTATAAAAATAAGGGGCTGCCGACGTTCGACAGCCCCTTTTGTCTGTACAGGGCGGGTCAGCCCGCTGCTGCGGCGCCGGTGCGTTCCCGGATGCCGAGCGACACGGACAGCGCTTCGTCCACGCGCTGCATGTCCGCGCCGGGCAGATTGCCCATTTTTTCGCGCAGGCGCTTTTTGTCCAGTGTGCGTACCTGCTCGAGCAGAATAATCGAATCCTTCGCCAGTCCGCTTCCGGCGGCATTGACGCGGATATGGGTGGGTAAGTTGGTTTTGAACCGCTGGCTGGTGATGGCTGCGGCGATTACCGTGGGACTGAATTTGTTGCCCACGTCATTCTGTACGATCAGCACCGGGCGGATACCGCCCTGCTCCGATCCCACAACGGGACTCAGATCCGCATAGAAAATGTCTCCCCGTTTTACGGTCATTATTCTCACGCTCCGTATCGAATTTTCACATGCATAGCTTTGCCGCTTTTGCGCCAAATTAAACATGCAGCCGGGAAACGGGGAATAATTTTCCATTTTCAGTGTATGTGCGGATCCGGTTTTGTGTTCATAGAGAAGTGAAGGATGCAACGCCATTGCCCTGCAGGCGGATCATTCTCGGCAGGCCGGTCGCCTCGTCGAGCGTGATCTGCCCGCCGTCACGCGGCAGGCGCAGCGTATCGTGCAGGCGGCAGAATGCGCTGCCCGGCGGCAAAGGCGCGCGAATTGTGCCTTGCGGCGAATCCGATTCGATCTGTCCGCCGTCTTCGCCGCACACAAATGTTACGCCCGCAAGTGTTTGCGGCGCCGTGACAATCAGCCGTGAGCAGTCGCCGTCAAAGGTGAATTCGCCCTGCAGCTGCGTCTGCGGCGTGCGCAGTGTAAGGCAGGCGTGCAGTTTGGCGGGCATAACAGGCGTTTGGGGCGCAGCGGTCTGGCTGCCGCATGCACCGCATACACACAGCATGAGCGCGCAAATTGCGCATAGCCATTGTTTTTGCATTTTCGTTCCTCCCCGGCGAACGCCGGAGCGCACGCTCAGACGTTCGATTCAAACTGAGAAAGCACGTAGGGCAGCTCCTCGGCGCAGTCTCCCGGCAGCATTCCGCGCTGCCCGAGCCGATCCATTGCCCGGTCGCCGCACAGACCGTGGATATAGACGGCGGTTTCCGCCGGAAAATGCACGCCCTGCGCCGCAAACCCGCCAAGCAGTCCGGCCAGAAGATCGCCGCTGCCGCCCTTGGCCATGCCGGCGTTCCCGGTGGTGTTGAGATACACCGGGCCGCCTTTGCTTCCGGCAACAACGGTGTTTGCCCCCTTGAGGACAAGCGTTACACCGAACTTTTGCGCAAAGGATGCGGCGGTATGCACGCGATCTGCCTGAATGGCCGCAATACTCAATCCGTTCAGCCGGCTCATTTCACCCGGATGCGGCGTCAGATACAGCTTTGCCTTGGCTTTCTCCAATATACTTATGTCGTGCGCAAGCAGATTCAGACCATCGGCATCGAGAATGACGGGGCATTCGGCGTTTTCCAGCACGGACTGCACCAATTCGAGCGTTCCTGCGCTCTGTCCGAGTCCGCAGCCGAGCACCACGGCGTCGGCTTTTTTCAGCTCGTCAAGGATCGGCGGGATCGCGGAGGCGGCAAAGCGCCCCGCAGTGTCCGACGG
>CAMOCU010000160.1 GCA_946610835.1 uncultured Clostridia bacterium
CGTACCCACAACGGCGCTGCTTTCGTACAGGCGGGGCAGCTGCGCCTCGTCCAGCCCGCACAGCTGCAGCATCTGCGGCGACCAACGCTTGTGCTGCACATCCAGCAGCAGCATCCCGGACGCGTCGGAATAATCACAGCAATGCACGCCCGTCAGGCGGTAGTTGATGTAATCCTTTGGCAGCATGATCCGCCGGATACGCGCAAACAGCTCCGGTTCATTTTCGCGCATCCACAGAAGTTTCGGCGCGGTAAATCCGGCAAAGGCGATGTTGGCCGTACACGCGCAGAGCGTCTGCCTGCCGATGGTTTCGTTGAGATATGCCACCTGCGGTGCGGTTCGCCCGTCGTTCCAGAGGATCGCAGGGCGCAGAACACGATCCTGCGCATCCAGCGCCACAAGCCCGTGCATCTGTCCGCCGCAGCCGATTCCGTCCACACACGCGGGGTCGATCCCTGCGGTCAGCTCGCGTATTCCGTCCGTACAGGCGTCCCACCAGTCGGCAGGGTTTTGCTCGCTCCACCCGGGATGCGGGAAAAAGAGCGGATACTCGCGCGTGACCGTGCGCAGAATCGCACCGGCTGCATCCACCAGCAGGAGCTTGACCGCTGATGTGCCGAGATCAATGCCGATATAGTACATAATCTGAATCTCCCTGCGTTACGTATATGCATGGAACAGCGTGGCCCACGAAGCGCCGAAAACGCCCAGGGCGCTTTGTATAACCTGAAAGACGTGCGCGCCGATCGGAATCACCAGCACGAGCGTCGGCAGACCATACAGAAGCATGCCGATCCATTTGAAGGGATTGCGTTCTTTCATGTTTTCCAGCTTATCGATCCGTTTGATGATTCTTTCCAGTATGCGGTTGAGAAGTTTCAGCAAGAGCGGGAACTGCACAACCTTTCGCAGCAGATCGACCGTGCCGGTAACCAGACGCATGTCGATCAGCGGCTGCTCAAACACCGGCAGATCGCCCACATCCAACTCCCGTTCCACAGCCGCGCTGACAGCGTTTTCTCCGCGCAGCAGACCTTGCGGAAATGTGAAGCGGTAGGCAAACATGACGTCGGTCGGGACAATCTGCATCGAGCCGTTGAGTGCGTAAACATAGGGGTTCGGCATGCCGAGACAGAACATCGGCGCGCCGGCCGTGCCGTCCTGTGCGAACAGGTCGAGCGTCATTTCGCCCTCCGCCGGGTCAAGCGCGGCGACCTTGGCGGTGTACGCAGCAATGGGCGTATCCAAGGCAAGCACATCGACATGGACGCAAAGCGCGGGGTCAAAGGCCGTGAGAATCGGCGTATCCTCCCCATCGGGCGATTCGGCGAGCGGAACGCTGTAGCGAACGGTCAGGGTATAAACGGTTGTTCCCTGCGCACGCGCGACCTGCACGGACGGCGTGCCGATAAAATAGATCTGATCTGTCGATATTTCTTCTTCTGTCGCGGCGCAAGAAAACGTCCATGCGCTGCCCAGCAGCACAAAGCACAGCAGAATACAGAGCGTTTTTTTAAAAGCGGATGTGGTATGCATACAATCGCACCTCCGATGGATTAAGATATGTTCACTATAACATAAATCGTCGGCGCTGTCAATGAAAAGCCAATTGCCGTTTGTGCAATGTGCATAAAAAAGAATCCGCAATTTCGATTTTCTTCTACCCGAAAAATCCTCCCTTTCGGGTGAAATCCGTTTTGCTTTATGGTATAATAAACAAAATATAGCGTTAATTTTGGTAAGTATGCCCAAAAAGAGAGGTACAGCGCATGTATGAGCAGGTAGTTTCCTTTGAACGCATGGAGCAGGCAGTGGGACTTTTCGGCAGTTTTGACGAAAACATCCGGCAGGTCGAGCAGAAGTTCGCTGTCGAGGTGGTCAGCCGCGGTTCAGAGCTGAAAGTGATCGGCGAGGCGGAAAACGTTGCCAAAGCCGTGCGCGCCATCAACGGACTGTTGACGCTGCTCAACAAAGGAGAGGAGCTCAGCGGCCAGAACGTCCGCTACGTTTTGTCCATGGTGGAGGAGGGCAAGGAGGATCAGCTCGAAAGCCTGACGACCGGATGCATCTGCATCACAGCCAAAGGCAAACCGGTCAAGCCCAAAACACTCGGGCAGAAAAAGTACGTCGAGGCAATCAAATCCGGCACCATTACGTTCGGCGTCGGCCCTGCCGGCACGGGCAAAACGTATCTCGCCGTCGCTATGGCGGTCACGGCATTCCGCGCCAAAGAGGTCAGCCGGATCATCCTGACCCGTCCGGCGGTCGAAGCGGGCGAAAAACTCGGCTTTCTGCCGGGCGACCTGCAGCAAAAGGTGGATCCGTATCTGCGTCCGCTGTACGATGCGCTGTTCGACATGCTCGGCGCCGAGAATTTTCAAAAGCAGCAGGAGCGCGGCAGCATCGAGGTCGCGCCGCTGGCCTACATGCGCGGCCGCACACTGGACGACAGTTTTATCATTCTTGACGAGGCACAGAACACTACGCCCGAACAGATGAAAATGTTCCTGACACGTTTGGGATTCAATTCCAAAATGGTCGTCACGGGCGACATCACACAGATCGACCTTCCGGACGGCAAAAAATCCGGTTTGGTGGAGGCTGTGCGGATTCTGAAACATGTGGACGACATCGAAACGGTGCGTTTCAACGAAAAAGACGTTGTACGCCACAAGCTTGTACAGGACATCATCAAGGCATATGAAAGAAGCGAGGAGGAACGCAAGAAAAAATGAGCAAAGTGAAAGTGATTATTTCCAACGATCAGAAACAGATCAAAATCCCGACCGGCGTGCGCATGCTTATCCGCCGCTGCTGCAACGCGGTGCTGGTCAACGAGCAGTTCGACGGCGCTGCGGAGATCAGCGTAACGTTTGTCGACGACGCGCGCATCCGGGAATTGAATAAACAGTACCGCAACATAGACAAAAGCACGGACGTGCTGTCGTTCCCGCTGGGCATCGACGGCGTGTACGACATCAACAACGACACCGGCGCGCAAATGCTCGGCGACATTGTGATTTCCATGGAGCACGCCGTGGAGCAGGCGAAGCTGTACGGACATTCGCTGCAGCGAGAGCTGGGATTTCTGACCGTGCATTCCATGCTGCATCTGCTCGGGTACGACCATGAGCAGGGCGGTCTGGAGCAGGTGCGTATGCGCGAAAAGGAAGAAGCCGCGCTCACGCAGCTCGGGCTCAAGCGCAACGGCAGTTATTACATGGACGGCGAGGCGTAAGGCGATGAAAGGGCTCGTCAAAAGTTTCGGCTATGCGTTTCAGGGGATTTTCCGCACCATCCGCACCGAGCGGAATATGCGCATTCATCTCGTCGTTTCGCTGTATATGTACGGCTATCTGCTGATCTATGATTTTTTTGAAGTCAGCCGAACGGGCTTTGCCGTTTTGTTTCTGGCCAACGCCATCGTGATGATGGGCGAGATCGTCAACACCGCCGTGGAAAACGTTGTGGATCTTGTCGAGCAAAAAAAGAATGACTACTGCAAGGCGGCCAAAGACGCCGCCGCCGGCGCGGTGCTGGTGGGCGCGCTGTTTGCCGTTGCGGTGGGGATTGCGCTGCTCTGGCAGCCGGCAGCCTTCCGCGCTATGTTCGCCTATTACCGGGACAATCCGCTCATGCTTGCCGTACTGGCGCTTTCGCTCGTGCTGTCCTGTGTTTTTATTTTCAAATTCGGTTCCCGGAGGAAAGGAAACGACTAATGACCAAAACCGCTTTTATCGCCATTGTGGGCTGCCCGAATGTGGGCAAGTCCTCCATCTTGAACCGCCTGATGGGGCAAAAGATCGCCATCGTTTCCGAAAAGCCGCAGACCACGCGCACGCGCATCACCGGCGTGCAGACAAAAGGGGAAACGCAGCTTGTCTTTACCGACACGCCCGGATTTCACCGCCCGCGCACCAAGCTGGGCGAAAACATGGTGCGCGCCGTCAGCGACAGCATCGGCGACGTGGACGCGTGCCTGTTTGTGGTGGAACCTGCCGGCGAGCTGCGCGAAAAAGAGACGGAGCTGATCGAACGCTTCCGCCGTGAGCAGATGCCGGTGATCCTGTGCATCAACAAAGTCGATACCATTCCGGAAAAAGAGCGCCTGATGGGGCGGATTCTGGACATTTCGCGCTTGTATGATTTTACGGCTGTGGTTCCCGTGTCCGCCAAAACGGGCGACAATTTCGACGCGCTCGAACAGGAGCTGCGCGCGCTCGCGCAGCC
>CAMOCU010000161.1 GCA_946610835.1 uncultured Clostridia bacterium
ATACCGATGCAGGATATTCTCGGGCCGGTGGTGCTGCGGTTGCTGCGGGCACAGTCACTTCCGTCCTGAATTCGGTTTGCGCACGCATTTGCGCAATCTGCGCCGTTGCGGCACATACCCTGCCTGAATCTGTTTTTGGTGCAGACAGGCGATATTTTTACACGCGCATACCGCCGTTGTGCGGCATTGCCATGAAAAAGGAGCGCTCAAACATGTCCGCAATCAAAAAGTTTCTGCTTGTTTACTGGGATCGTTTTGCGCATTTTCGCATCCGGCTGCGGCAAACTATACTATATCGCCGCGACGTGCGGTATGCACGCCGCCACGCCGCGCCGCAGATTTTATCCATAGCCGACACGCTTGACCGCATTGCGCGCGAGGAATTGTCTGTCGCGCGTTTTGGCGACGGTGAAATCAAACTTGCCGCAGGGCGGGACATCTCTTTTCAAAAATATTCTCCGGCGCTCCAGCAGGCGCTGCAGCGCGTATTGCGCAGTGACCGGCCGGGGTTTCTCGTTTGTATCCCTCCGGTTTTTGCCGACCGCGCTTTTTTGCTGGAAAAGCACGCGCTGCACTGGAAGAAGCATCTTTCCGAATTCCGACGCGTGTGGTACGCGCATCTGCACCCGGGAAAAACGTACGGCAACGCGTTTTTGTCCCGGTGTTACGTGCTGCTGCGCGACAAAAGCCCGTCGGCAGAGTATTTCCGCCGTATGAAACAAATCTGGCAGGATAAGGATCTGCTGATTGTGGAGGGCGAAAAGAGCCGATTGGGCGTCGGCAACGATCTGTTTGACGGCGCGCGATCTGTGCAGCGCATACTCGGCCCGGTCGAAAACGCCTTTGAAAAACATGACGCGCTGCTGGATGCGGCCAAACGCTACGGGCAGGGCAAACTGATCCTGCTTGCGCTCGGCCCGACTGCATCCGTGCTCAGCCTTGAACTGTTCGAGGCGGGGTTCCGCGCGGTGGATCTCGGTCATGCCGACATCGAATACGAATGGTTCCTCGCCGGGGCGCAGGATCGGCAGCCGGTCAAAAATAAATTTGTCAACGAAGCCGGCGCTGGCGTCGGCGTCGGCGAACTCGGGGACGAGACGTATCAAAGCCAGATTGTGGAAAGGGTGCTGTAAATGGATGTGCGCGTGAGCATAGTTATGCCTGTTTATAACGCGCTGCCGTATCTGTACGAAAGCGTGGCCGCTGTGCGCGCGCAGACGCTGCAATCGTGGGAACTGCTGCTGGTGGACGACGGTTCCACGGACGGCAGCGGTGAGGCAGCGGATCTTCTTGCGGCCGAGGACAGCCGCATTCGCGTGTTTCATCAGCAGAATGCGGGCGTCAGCACAGCGCGCAACCGCGCGTTAAACGAAGCTAAAGGCGAATACATCGGTTTCGTCGACGCGGACGACACGCCGCTGCCGCACATGTTTGAAACACTGTATGCTGCTGCGTCCGAACGCGCGTGCGACATCGTGAGCGCTTGTTACAGCTCGGTGCAAAACGGCAGGATCGTTTACACCTCTGCGCCGCCATTCCCTGCGGATCGGATTTTCGGGGGCGCGGATGTGCATGACTGGCTTTGCGATATGCAGCAAAAAGGAACCTTTTTGTACATCTGGCGCCGGTTGTTTTCTGCGGCGTTGATCCGCGAAAACGGCATTCGGTTTGATCCGAACATTTCTATCGGCGAGGACAGTTTGTTTTGTATGGAATGTTTTTTGCATGCCGGCCGCGTTTGTGCGCTGACCGACGTTGTTTATCATTATCGTCATACACCCGGAAGCGCCATGCGCAGTACAGCTTACAAGCCGAATTACATCCCTTCGCTCAATCGGCTCTGGCAGCGAAAAAAGGCGCTCTGCCTGCCGCTGCTGTGCGGCAAAGAATCCGCGTTTCTGCGCGACAATGCCGACTATACGCGCAAAACGCTCCTGCCCCCCCTGCTGCGCAATTTCTTCCTCTCGCCGCAAAAAGGCTATTTTGCCTTTCGGCAGCTGATGCATGGCGAACTGCTGCGGGATACATTGCGCTGGTTCGACCTTGCGCAGATACGGTATTCCCGATCGCTGGACGATGTGCTGGTGCGGTTCGCACGCTGGCGGCTGTATCCGGCGGCCTATTGGATTGCGCGCAAACTTTACAGAAAGGATTTCTGATTCATGGAAGAAGCTACCTTGCCCAACCTCCTGCCGCAGGACGTCGATCCGGTTACGCTTGAGGACGTTCCGGGCTTTTTTGAAAAACTGATCAACACCCTGTATGATTTTGCCGTGACATACGGATTGCGGCTGGTGGCCGCGGTTCTGCTGCTGATTGTCGGATTTAAAATTTCCGGGTGGATTGTGCGCGTATACAAACGATCCAAGCTGTACGAACGGCTGGATCCCACGGTGCGGACATTTTTGCGCAGCGTGCTGTCCATTACATGCAAATTGATCGTCGTACTCTCCGCCGCTGCGATTATGGGCATTCCGATGTCCTCTATGATTGCGCTTGTTACGTCGGCAGGATTGACGATCGGCCTTGCACTGCAGGGCGGTCTGTCCAACATCGCGGGCGGATTCATTATCATGGTTTTCAAGCCCTTTGCTGTGGGCGATCACATTTCCTTCGACAATTACGAAGGCATTGTGAAGAGCATCAGCTTGTTTTATACCAAAATCATAACTTTTGACAACCGCCAGATCATGGTGCCCAACAGCACCATTTCCAACGACATTCTCATCGACAATTCCGCGCTGCCGACCCGGCGTATCGACGTACCGTTTTCTGTCAGCTACGACAGCGACATCGACGCTGTGCGTCAGGCGATCCTTGCTGCGGCGCAGCAGGAACCGACTGTGCTGGATATTCCCGCGCCGCAAGTGCTGCTGGAAAAACAGAACGAAAGCTCTGTGGACTTTCTTTGCCGTTTTTATTGCAAAACGGAACGGTACTGGGAAGCGCTGTATGCGGTGAACGAGCGAATCAAGCGCACGCTCGATGAAAACAGCATCCAGATCCCCTACCCACAGATGGACGTACATATTAAACAGTAAAGCGGGTGAACACAAATGGAATATAAATGGAAAGAAGCCGCACTGCTCGTATCGCTTCTGGCGTGCGCACTCGGCGGCGAAGCGCCTGTCCTGCCGGACGACGTGGACTGGAACAATCTATTTGCCCTCGCGCGTCTGCAAAAGGTTGAAGCGATGGTGTGCGCCGCGCTGGAGCAAACGGACGGTGTGCCGCTGCCGGTGCAGCAGACGTTTGACAAGGCGTACAAGCGGGAGATCACCGCGCATGCGATCCGCCGCAGCGAGGGGATGAAAATTCTCAATGCGTTTGAAGTCAACGAAATCGACTGTGTCCCGCTCAAGGGATGGATTTTGCAGGATCTGTATCCGAATCCAGCCATGCGTTATATGTGCGATTTGGACATTCTGTTTCATCCCGAGCAGTCCGCCGAGGTGCAGCGTGTGCTGGAGGCGCTGGATTACACCGCCGAAGAATTGGGCGGCAATCCGGAAGTGTACTTTAAAAAGCCGATCATGAATATTGAAATGCACAAGGCAATCGTTCGGGATAAAACGGATCATTATGACACGACGTGGGAACGCGTCGTTCCGCTGCCGCTTTGCCGGCACACGTTCCGCATGACGAACGAAGACTTCTATTTGTATATGATCGCCCATTTTTACAAGCATTTCATCGGCGGCGGGACAGGCGTGCGGTATGTGTGCGACACGGAGCTTTTTCTGCGTGCGTACGACGCGCAAATGGATCGCGCATATCTTGACGCGCATCTCGGCGCAAGCGGCTATCTGGAATTTGAGCGTCAGGTTCGCGCACTATGCAGCGCATGGTTCCATGGCGGCAAGGCGGACGACGCACTGAGCGTATTCTCTCAAAAAATTCTTTTCAGCGGCGTGTTTGGTACCGTACAGCGCGCAGAAGAAAATGCTGCACGCAACCAGGCACTCTCTCTGCAGCGCGCACAGGCTGTGCAGAGTTATCTCACTTCCCAGGGTGTTAACTACAATCAGATTCGCACTGTCGAAGGTATGGGTCAGATGGCTCCTATTGCTGACAACTCGACCTCTTATGGCAAGCAGCAGAATCGCCGCGTTGAGGTTTACCTCTATGCTTCTGAGGCTATGATCAATGCTGCCAACAACGGCACTCTGCAGTAATCTGTTATTTTGAATGCCGCACAATGTTGCGGGGAAAA
>CAMOCU010000162.1 GCA_946610835.1 uncultured Clostridia bacterium
GCAGCACCGCTTCGGTCAGTTTGGACGCGACAGCGGCATACGCGGCATCCGGAAAAGCAAGCGCGCACAGCCCCGCGCCGCTGCGCAATGCGCCGCGTGCCGCAAGCACCGCCGCGCCGGCATAATTGCGGCTGCCGCAGATACACAGCACACGGCCGAAATCGCCTTTGTTGGACACGCTCGCACGCGCCGGAAACGCGGCAACGATCTCGCGGCGCGAGAAGGTGTATGCATAATAAGGCGCCTGTTTGTAATAGGTGTTTTCCACACCGATCTGTACCACACGCACTTTGCCGCAGTACGCGGCGGCAGGCATGAGCACATGACAGGGCTTTCCGCCGGAGATGGCGAGCGTATAATCCGCGCGGATGCAGGCGCCTTCGGCCGCCGGGGCGTCGCAGGCCAGTCCGCTCGGGACGTCGACGGCATAGACGGTTCCGCGCGCTTCATTCACGGCGCGGATCAGGGACGCCGTATCCGCACGCGCTGCGCCGCGAAAACCGATGCCGAACATTGCGTCCACCAGCACATCCGCCTCGCCGATCAGCTGCCGGGGAGCGTCGTCGCGCGTCAGATCAAACACACGCACGCTTGTGCCGCTGAGTTTGCGCAGCATAAAAGCTGCATCCTCGTCCGTCGGCATGCCGCTCACCAGCAGTACCGTCGCCGAAAAGCCGTCCTCCGCGAGTTTGCGTGCGATGACGAAACCGTCGCCGCCGTTTTTTCCTTTGCCGCAAAGCACGACCGTTTTTTGGCCGGCGGTCAACCTGCGGCGGATCTGCGTCGCGCAAGCCGCGCCTGCGTTTTCCATCAGCCGCAAAAAGGACATGCCGCCTTCCGCCGCAAGCGTTTCAGCAGCACGCATCTGGGATTCGGTATATATTTTCAAGACCATCGCCCCTTTCTGTGCCAGTATATCATAAATTTCAGCCGGATGCATCCTTTTTTGCAAAAATTGCTTGCATCGCGGGAAAAAATGTGGTATAGTAAACAATGTAAACGCGATGAGCAGGAGAGTAAGCGCGGCAACGGAACGCAGCAGAGAGGGTCTGTCCCGGCTGAAAGCAGACCCGGTATTCCGCCGTGCCGAAGTTCACCTGGGAGCGGCGCGCCTGAACCCGCAGTAGGGCGTGACGGCAGCCGCCGTGATCGGCAGGTGCGTCCTTGCGGCGCACAGAGCGTCCGTGCGAGCGTGCGCGGAAATGTCGGGCGGTACCGCGGAGAGTCGATCTTCGTCCCGCAGAGGGATGAGGGTCTTTTATTTTTATTCATTCACAGGAGGAAACGCTATGAAAGCGCAACTGGAAGCACTGAGAAAAACAGCCGCCGAAAAGATCGCCGCTTCCGCAGGCAAAGCGGATTTGGAGGCGCTGCGGGTGGCATATCTGGGCAAAAAAGGCGAATTGACCGCCATCCTCAAACAGATGGGCAAGCTTTCCGCCGAGGAGCGCCCTGCCATGGGGCAGCTGGCCAACGAGGCGAGAGCGTATATCGAATCCATGATCGCCGAACACGCGGAGGCGTTCAAACAAAAAGAAAAGCAGGAGCGGCTCGAGCGCGAAACGCTGGACGTGACGATGCCGGGCACGCGTTTGCCGCGCGGCCACAAGCATCCGCTGTCCATCGTACTCGATGAGGTCAAGGAAATCTTCATCGGCATGGGATTCCAGATCGCATCCGGCCCCGAAGTGGAGCTGGATTATTACAACTTCGAGGCGCTCAACATCCCCGAAGGACACCCTGCGCGCGACACGCAGGATACATTCTACATCACAGACAAGGTGCTGCTGCGCACCCAGACGTCGCCCATGCAGATCCGTTACATGGAGCAGCATGAGCCGCCCATCCGCATCCTGGCTCCCGGACGCGTGTACCGTTCCGATACAGCCGACGCGACGCATTCGCCCCTGTTCCACCAGATCGAGGGTTTGGTTGTGGACAAGGGGATCACCATGGGCGATCTGAAAGCCTGCCTGGAAACGCTGGCCAAGGGACTGTTCGGCGAACAGACGCGCATCCGCCTGCGTCCGCATCACTTCCCCTTTACCGAACCGTCGTGCGAGGTGGACGTTTCCTGCTTCCGCTGCGGCGGCAAGGGATGCTCCATGTGCAAGGACGAGGGCTGGATCGAAATTCTCGGCGGCGGCATGGTGCACCCGCAGGTGCTGCGCAACGGCGGCGTCGATCCCGAAAAGTACAGCGGCTTCGCCTTCGGCATTGGCTTGGAGCGCATCGCCATGTTCCGCTTCCATATCGACGATCTGCGTCTGTTCTATGAGAACGACATGCGGTTCCTGTCGCAGTTTTAAGGAGGGTTAGTCATGAAATTGTCCAAAAAATGGCTGCGGGATTATGTCCCCGTGGAAGTTACCGATAAAGAATTTGCAGACACCATGACCCTGACCGGTTCCAAGGTCGAGTGTTATGAGCAGGAGGGCGCGTTTCTGCGCAACATTGTTGTGGGCAAGGTGCTTTCGCTCGAGCATCACCCCGATTCCGACCACCTGTGGGTCTGCGCGGTCGATGTGGGCGCCGACGCGCCGCTGCAGATCGTCACCGGCGCACAGAATCTTTCCGCGGGCGATGTGGTGCCCGTTGCGCTGGATGATTCGGTCGTGTACGGCGGCAAACAGATCCGCAAAGGCAAGCTGCGCGGTGTGGAAAGCAGCGGCATGCTCTGCTCGCTGGGCGAGCTGGGATTGACCGCGCACGACTTTCCGTATGCGATCGAGGACGGTATTTTCGTCCTCGGCGACGATTGCGATCGCACGCTTGGTATGGACATCCGCACGGCAATCGGACTGGACGATGTGATCACCGAATTTGAGATCACGCCCAACCGCCCCGACTGCCTGTCCGTGATCGGCCTTGCGCGCGAAGCGGCGGCCAGCTTCAATCTGCCGCTGCATGTGCCGGCGCCCAAAGTCAAAGGCGGCGAAGGCGACGTGCACGATCTGCTGCGTGTGCGGATCCTCGACAGCGAAAACTGTTATCGTTACGCCGGCGCGGTTGTGCGCAATGTACGCGTCAAACCCTCTCCACGCTGGATGCGCGAGCGTCTGCGTGCCAGTGGTGTGCGCCCGATCAATAACATTGTCGATATTACCAACTACGTCATGCTCGAATTCGGCCAGCCGATGCACGCGTTTGACCGGCGTTTCCTTGCCGGAGGCGAGGTGAATGTGCGCAAGGCGAAAGCGGGCGAAACGATCACCACGCTTGACGGCGTGGAGCGTGCGCTCGACGAGAGCATGCTGGTCATTGCCGACGCCGAAAAGCCTGTTGCAGTGGCAGGCGTGATGGGCGGCGAATACAGCGGAATCATGGACGACACGACGGAAATCGTGTTTGAAAGCGCCTGCTTCCGCGGCACAAGCGTTCGTTTGACCGCCAAAAAGCTCGGGATGCGTACCGAAGCTTCCGGCCGTTATGAAAAAGGGCTGGATCCCAAAGGCTGCCGCCGTTGTTTGGATCGTGCGTTGGAGCTGGTGCAGCTGCTGGATGCGGGCGATGTGGTCGCCGGCGTGGTGGATGCGGACTGCACGACAGACGATGTGACGACTGTGCCGTTTGATCCCGACTGGACGAACAATTTCATCGGCATCCATGTTTCGGCGCAGGAGCAGAAGCGCATTCTCGAAAAGCTCGAATTCCGGGTCGAGGACGGACTTGTGTACGTGCCGTCCTTCCGTGCGGACGTATCGCATCTGGCGGATATTTCCGAAGAAGTTGCTCGGTTCTACGGATTTGAAAATATCGAGAGCCGTCCCTTCACCAGCACAACCGCGGGCAAACTCAGCCCCACGCAGAAGCTGCAGAATCTTGTTTCCGACACGCTTTTGGCCAACGGCCTGTCTGAAATTCAGACCTATTCGTTCATCAGTCCCAAGTATTTCGACCGTATTCTTCTGCCGGCGGACAGTCCGCTGCGCAACGTTGTGCGGATCACCAATCCGCTGGGCGAGGACACGAGCGTTATGCGCACCATTACCGTGCCGTCCATGCTCGAAGTGCTGACCCGCAATTACAACAACCGCTGCCCCGAGGCGTATCTGTTCGAGATGTCCACGGTGTACATCCCCGTGCAGGGGCAGCAGCTGCCGGACGAACTGCCGCGTGTGTCGCTGGGTATGTACGGCTCCGGTGCGGATTTCTTCACGCTCAAGGGCGTTGTCGAGGCGCTGGTTGAGAAGATCGGCATCCGTGA
>CAMOCU010000163.1 GCA_946610835.1 uncultured Clostridia bacterium
CGCGATTGGTGCGGTGTTGCCATAAACAAAACTTTCCTGCCGGCAGCGAATCCTGCCGGCAGGTTTTTCATTCCGCGGAGTACAGAATGCAGGGAACCGTATAATGCCCGGTGTTCCGAATCACGACCAAAACGGGCAGGCGAGGTGGAGAAAATTTTGACAGAGTATATAAAAAATCCCTTGCCCTGCGTCAGCAAGACAAGGGATTTTGCGCAATAGGCCAGGAACAGAGCCGCTCCATTATGCACATGCGTTTTTTCAGCGCTTCATTAACCGTCGGCAAAAAGCTCGGGGTGTTCGGACAGACGGTCTGCCGCGGTAATGGGGCGGATCACGCGGCAGGGATTGCCCGCGGCGATACAATTTGCCGGAATATCACGGGTCACGACCGATCCCGCGCCGATCACGCTTCCGGCGCCGATAGTTACGCCGCCGCAAATCGTGACATTGGCCGCGATCCAGCAGTTGTCTTCCACCGTGATGGGACGGGTATATTCGAGATTGGTCACGTTTCCGGTTTGCGTATTCAAAAAAGAGTTGCGATCCTGCCAGCAGAGCGGATGAATCGCCGTGAGCATAGACACATGCGGGCCGATGAACACGTTTTCGCCGATGGTTACGCGTCCTTCGTCCAGTACAGTAAATCCGCAATTGGCATAGCTGCCCTTGCCGATGGATGTGTTGACGCCGAAATCAAAATGAATTGGGCCTTGCAGATAGACGTCCGGCGCATGATCCGGAACCAGCGCGTCCAGAATCGCGCCGCGTGTTTCGGAGTCCGTTTCCAGCGTGTCGTTGTATTGGCGGCACAGCAGATGCGCACGTGTGCGTTCCTGTTCCATATTCTCCGTAAACGGATCGTATATTTTTCCGTTCAGCATTTTTTCGTGTTCTGTCATCTGTGCCCTCCTGTAAAAAAACGCCTTCCGGTTCTGCCGGAAGGCGAATGTTGAATTACCCCAAAAAATGTGCTTCGACCAGCGAGTAAATTGTGCCGACAGCTACGCCGATGCAGAAGCCCACGGCGACCTCGGCGAATGTGTGCCCGTTGACGACCTTGAGCTTTTCGGGCTTATCCGGGTCGGAGTCGGCATAAACCTTGTCGATTACGCTGTTCATGCGTTCCGTTACCCGGCCGCAGGCCAGACGTACGTTGAATGCGTCATACATTGTGACGCAGGCAAACACCACGGCCAGCGCGAACAGAGGGCCTTTGAACTGTTCGGCAAAAGCGATGCGCGTTACAAGCGCCATTGTGGATGCGGTATGCGTGCTGGGCATACCGCCGGAACTCACCAGCACTTCAAAAAAATGATCGGGTTTTTGCCGGATACAGGTATAGATCACCTTGGGCACCTGACAGAAAAACCATCCTAAAAACAGCGGGATAAAATAGTTGAGATACTGATACATAAATTTTCCTCTCTGCAAAAATGGGTTGTTGGAGACATATTATAGCATATCTCTTTTGAATTTGCAATTATTTTTGTGTGACAATATATGTCTGGGGTGAATCGGGCTGTGCGGGCAGGACAAAGGAAAAGCCGTATGTCCCGTCCGGGTTATAATGCACGGTCATGCCGTCATATCCGTTTGCGCTGCTGAGTGTCACAGCGCTTTGCGCGCCGGCGTCCTGCCGCAGTACACGCGGCCGCTCGTTACCGGTGAAGCCGTCAATGCGCACGGTCGTATTGTTCCGCCCGCCCTGCAGGGTGAAAACAGCTTCGTTGCCCGCACATCGCACCGTCGGCAGGAAGCTGTCCGGAAGAATCGTCCCCGTTTGTACAGAAAGCTGCGGCGCGTGCAGCGCGCTGTCCTCGCGTACGGCGCGCACGTTGTCGTCTGCGGTTTCGCGCCCTGTGCCCCACGGAAGAAGGATCATGTCCAGCGTGATCGAATCGCCCGGGCGGAAGGTTAGTCTTTCAGCGTCGAGCGTCAGCACACCGGATGTGCGGCCGGAATCGTTATTCTGCCGCAGTGCCAGCGGAATTGACGCTTCCCGGCCGTTCTGCATGATCCGGCATTGACGCACGATCAGACCGAAGCTGCTGCCGAAGCGCTCGTCGATCCGGCTCTCTGTTTCCGGCGTGACGGAAAAGAAATCAAAATACGGCGCGTTGCTGCCAAGCGTGCAATAATGAATGCCGCCTTGGACATCGGAGACGGTCGGTTCGTTTTGCGCCGACAGATAGCCAAAGCGTGTATACGTTACATCTCTGCCGTCGAAATAGAACAGGTCAAAATCACGACGGAAATTTGCAAAAGTGATTTCGTGCGTAAATTGCACGTCCAGCGTGTAATACGTTCTGTTCTCGTCTGTTTGCGGCATTTCGCTGTGCCGAAGGGAGTATGTATAGCTGCCGCAGTCGCTTTCGTATGCGGTTGTAATGTCGGCATAGGTCTGGCCGACGCTGTCGATCCGGCTGCCGCGGTATTCGCTGCGGATCGTCTGCCGCCCCTTACGGTACTGCATAAACTTGAGCACGCCGACCGAATTGAACTGCGGCTGCTCTGCCCACATCGTGCCGCTGCGTCCGCGGAAATCCGGCAGCATCCAGCTGTCTTTGCCGT
Organism: uncultured Clostridia bacterium; assembly: GCA_946610835.1. Taxonomy (GTDB): domain Bacteria; phylum Bacillota; class Clostridia; order Oscillospirales; family Acutalibacteraceae; genus UBA1425. The sequence goes on from CAMOCU010000163.1 coordinate 2,572, forward strand.
ACACGCCGTATGGCGCGATGCAGTTGGATTCCGTGACGCCGGTAGAGAGGTGATAATAGGACACATGGAATTCGATCGAGGAAAGTTGTTTGAGCGGCGCTTTTCCCCAGTTCTGGAACACATGCACCAGCGTGTACTGCAGCTGCTCCTTTGCCGGAATGCGCAACGGCGTAAAGCTGTCGCCGTAGGAAACGTCCATCGCCGTGTAATACAACGGGTCCTCGCCGTAATCGCCGTGGAAGTTTTTGCTCACCTGCACAGGGATCGCAGCCGGCGCGCCTGTGTCGTCCAGCACAGCTGCGCCCTCCAGTTGGCCGGAAGGTTCTGTGCCGCGGATATAGATATCCCGGCTTTGTTCATCTCCCGCAACTGTCAAACGTGTGCGGATCTGGTGATCGGGATCCGCAAACGCCTGTTGAAAGGAGAGAAAGTCCGTTTGCACGTCGTAACTGCCGCGCAGCGGATCATACCGCAAGAAGCGGCCGTCGCCCGTACACTGCACCGTCAGCGGATTGCGTTCCTGCCGGGACGCTTCCGCCACGCCGTCGAAATTGTGCGTCGAATCGGTAAAGATCCGGCAGCCGAACGTAACGCAGTTCAGCGCGTATGTGCCTGTCTCGTCATATTTGTTTATGCCCGTCCCGCTTGTGTATGGCGCATATTGGCGCAGGATATATTGCCCGGCTTTCTTTTCTACGGTCAGCCGTCCGCCGCCCGGCGGTACAATGAATCCGACAACGCCCGTGCCGCGGATATCCAAAGCGGCATATTCCACGCTGTCCGGATCGAACGCAGCGGGATCCTTGTGAATTCCGCTGCGGTCACGAATTTCCAGCGTCTGAACGCGTGCGCAGGGAATGCGGACGACACTGCCGAACTCACACAGGTCTTCCGTTGCGTGCAGCGCATACAGTGTGAACTGTTGGTACAGCCGGTCGCCGTAAATATGATACGCCTTGTCCAGCGCAAAATCATTGCGGGAGAAAGTCATGTCCCGCACATGGCATTCGTCATAATACAGCCCGAGCCGTACAGTATTGATCCGCGCTTCACCCATGGAATACCGCGAATGGAATTGCCCGCGGCTGTCGGTATAAAAGGCGTCGAAACTGTTTTGAACATACACATTTCCGTCCGGATCGGTCAATGTTGCGGTTTTGCGCAGTCCACGCAGCCGATGCACGAGGCGCATTTGTGTATTCTGCATTTCATACGCACTGCGCGCGCTGTCCGTATAAACAGCCTGCACGGTGTTTTGCATCTGCGATGCATACAGTACAGAGGGAGACAGGCGACTGTCGGCTGTGACGTCGCGCACGATAGGCGTTTGCGGGATTTGCGGCGGCTGCGCTTTCGGCCCGGACGGCACGCCGAAAATCATAAGCTCTACCCAGCAAAGCAGCCAGGCAAGAATTCTGCGAAAGCTCATGAACGGATCCTCCTCAACTCTTTTTGGCCATTGTAGCATAACGGCGGCGTGCATGCAATCTTTTTCCGTTGTTTATATGAAAAGCGTTTGTCAAAACCCCGTCAGGCCGTTTCGGCTTGAACAGGGTTTTTAAGGAAGCACTGATTCAATCCGATGCGCACGAAGGAATGGATCTTTTTCCGTC
>CAMOCU010000164.1 GCA_946610835.1 uncultured Clostridia bacterium
CTCGGCGCGGAGCAGGGTACGACCCCGCAAGCCGATCCCGGCAAGGGAGACGGCGTGGCGGACGGCACTGTGGGCGAGGTGGACGAAAGCAATCCGGTCGGCTATCCTGCCGCCTTGGGGCGTACGCTCGCGCAGCTGATTCTGCAAAAGGGCGGCGACAGCGCCGTCGAGGTGCCGCCGCTGCTGAATATTGCCCACGCCGAAACCTTTTTCCCCATCCGCAATTCGCTGCTGCTGTACGCGGGCAAACGCGGAATGCTTGCCAACACGATTGTGTACAGCGGCACACGGTACGAGGTCGTTTCGGAAATCGGGTACATGGAGCTGGGCGACAAGCTCGCTTTTGCACTGATTCCCGGGGAGCTTGCGGCGGAACTGGCGTACGGCGGCTGCCTGCCGGCAAGCGAAAGCTGGCGCGGAACAGAATGGACGATTCCCTCCATGCAGCAGACGACCGGCACGCGGGAGCTGCTGATCCTGGGCCTGATGAACGATCAGATCGGCTACATCATCCCCGAAAACGACTACATGCCAGCGTTTGCCGCAGACTCGGAGACGCTGGAGTATTCGACGCTCGGCGATCATATGGCCTCTGCGGTGACGACGGAATATGCCGCGCTGCTCAATTCCATCCGCAAATAATCCGAATCGGATAAAGCAAAGGAGAATAGATATGAAAAAGACCTGTAAAAAATGGCTCGCGTTGGTTTTGTGTCTGGCGATGCTGATGCCTGTGCTGCCCACCGCATTTGCCGCGGACAAAAGCTACAGTTTCACCGAACCGGACGTTGACGCACGCAAACAGTACAGCAAATTCGGCAAGGCGCTGCTCAACGCGGCGGACGATCTGATTTTCGCGCTGGTCGACGGCATCAACGCTACGATCCCCACGCCGAAGTCCTGGGCGAAGAAGGCGGACTATGTGTCCGAAGGTTTCCTGCCCGGTCAGGCGGAATTTCTGGACAGCGTGCCGCAGGACGCGGTGTGGTCGCTCGGCTATGCCAACGCATCCATCCTTGCCGGCCAGAACGTGCAGGACGGCAAACATTATGTCGGCGGTTCGCTTTCTCTGGACAAAACCGTCACCGAAGTGTATGACGATCTGCTTGTGCGCACTGTGGCGCTCAACGACGGCACCGGCCGCGGCACCGTAGTGTTCGCGCTCGTGGACGGTTACGGCCTGAGTTCGACCGACGTGCGCGCGATCCGCAAAGAAATGGCGGGCTTCTGCGCCCAAAAGAACATTGTCTCGCTGAACATCGGCGTGCTGCACCAGCACAGCGCCGTGGATACATTCGGCATGAACGGCCCGCTGCTGCGCGTGTTCGGCGCGGGGCTGCGCAACCTGCTTGGCAAAGCGCCGGTCAACGGCCAGAACAGCGCTTATATGCGCAACCTCTTCAACAAGACTGAAGAGACGATCCGCGCGGCCGTGAATTCCATGCGGCAGGGCAAGCTGTATTACTCCACCGTCGACGCGTCCCATTATGTGCGCGACAAGCGCACGCCGTTTGTGCTCGACCGTGATCTGAACTTCTTCCGCTTTGTTCCGACAGACGAAAAGGCTGCCGAAACATGGATCTCCACCTATTCCGCGCACTGTGTCGGTAACGGCGCGGGCCAGTGCGAAATCACCGGCGACTATCCGTATTATATGGAAAAAGAGCTGCGTGAAAAAGTCGGCGCCAACTTCATGCTGATCCTCGGCGCGGAGCAGGGCACCAGCCAGCGCAAGGAACCGGGCAAGGGCGACGGTGTCGCGGACGGCACCGTGGGCGAGGTTGACACGACCAACCCGATGGGCGACGTTGCGGCCATGGGGCGCACACTCGCGCAGCTGCTGATTCAGAAGGGCGGCGAAAACGCTGTGGAAGTCGAGCCGCTGCTGAATATTGCGCACCACGAAGTCTTCTTCACTATCCAGAACCCGATCCTGACCTTCGCGGGCAAATGCGGGTTGTTCATCAATCAGGTCGTGCGTTCGGGATTCCTGCGCTACGAGGTCGTTTCGGAGCTTGGCTATATGGAAATGGGCAAGGATCTGGCGTTCGCGATCGTGCCCGGCGAGCTTGCGGCGGAGCTGGCGTACGGCGGCTGTCTGCCGGCGAGCGAAAGCTGGCGCGGTACGGAATGGACGATGCCCTCCATGCAGCAGATGACCGGCAAGCGCCAGCTGCTGGTTCTCGGTATTATGAACGACCAGGTGGGCTACATCATCCCGTCCAACGATTATATGCCGATCCTCAACGAGGACAACAAGTCGCTGGAGCTGGTGTCGCTGGGCGACGAAGCCGCGCCGATTCTGATGGATGCGTACGCGGCGCTGCTGGCGGATGTGCGCAAATAAAACTGTAAGGAAACGCTATGGAATCGGATTTTGAAAATCGCATTGTCGCGCCGGATTACACGCCGGAGGACAGAGATGTAGAGCTGAGCCTGCGTCCGCGCCGGCTGAGCGAATACATCGGCCAGGAAAAGGTCAAAGAAAATCTGAAAATTTATATCGAAGCGGCCAAAAAGCGGGGCGAAAGTCTTGACCATGTGCTGCTGTACGGCCCGCCCGGACTCGGCAAGACGACGCTGTCCGGGATCGTGGCCAACGAGATGGGCGTCAATCTGCGTGTGACGTCCGGCCCCGCAATCGAAAAGCAGGGCGATCTTGCGGCGCTGCTGACCAATCTGAGCGAGGGGGACATCCTCTTCATCGACGAGATCCACCGGCTCAACCGCAGCGTCGAGGAAGTGCTGTACCCCGCCATGGAGGACAACGCGCTTGACATCATCATCGGCAAAGGGCCTTCCGCACGTTCCATCCGGCTGGATCTGCCGCGCTTCACACTGGTGGGCGCAACCACGCGTGCCGGTCAGCTTTCGGCGCCGCTGCGCGACCGTTTCGGCGTGATCTTCCGCTTGGAAATGTACTCCGCGCAGGAGCTGGCCATGATCGTGCGCCGCAGCGCGGACATTCTCGGTATCGGGATCGACGAGGCGGGCGCGCTGGAGATTGCGTCCCGTTCGCGCGGAACGCCGCGTATCGCCAACCGTCTGCTCAAACGCGCGCGCGACTTTGCACAGGTGATCGGCGACGGGACGATCGACGCGGACAACGCGCGGATTGCGCTCGACCGCATGGAAATCGATCGGCTCGGGCTGGACGCTGTCGACCGGCTGCTGCTGACGGCCATGATCCGCAATTACAACGGCGGCCCCGTGGGATTGGATACCATTGCCGCGGCCATCGGCGAGGAATCGGTGACGATCGAGGACGTGTATGAGCCGTATCTCATGCAGATCGGCTTTTTATCCCGTACCCCGCGCGGCAGAGTCGTCACTGCCGCCGGGTACCGGCATGTGGGCATTCCCATGCCCGGCCAGCAGAAATTGTTTTGACATCGGATAGAAACAGAAAGGATGATCCTCTTTGGGCAGATTATTCGGCACAGACGGTGCGCGGGGCATTGCCAACCGGGAATTGACCTGCGAACTTGCGATGCAGATCGGCCGTGCGGCCGCCATGGTGCTCGCGGATGAACACATCGAGCGTCCGCGCGTTATGATCGGAAAAGATACGCGCATGTCTTCGGATATGCTGGAGTCCGCCATTGCGGCCGGACTGTGCTCCGTGGGCGCGGATGTTCTGCTGCTGGGCGTGGTTCCCACGCCTGCGGTAGCGTTTCTTGTGCGCGAAAAGGGATACGACGCGGGCGTTATGATTTCCGCCTCGCACAATCCCTGCGAATACAACGGCATCAAAATTTTCAAGTCCGACGGCTACAAACTGCCGGATGCGCTGGAGGAAAAAATCGAGCAGATCATCCTCGACGAGGTGGATGCGCCTCCGACGCCTATCGGCGGCGCGGTCGGCCGCGTGCTGTCGGGCGCCGATCTGCGGGAGGAATATATCCGCCACATTTATCGCACGTCGGATTTTATTTTTGCCGACATGCATATTGCCGTGGACTGCGCCAACGGCAGCGCGAGCGTCACGGCGCCTGCGCTGTTTCACGCGCTGGGCGCAAATTGCGATTTTCTGTCCTTTGAACCCGACGGCGTCAATATCAACGCCGGCTGCGGTTCCACGCATCTCGAACAGCTGCAGGCTTATGTAACGGAACACCATTTGGACGCCGGATTCGCCTTTGACGGCGACGCC
>CAMOCU010000165.1 GCA_946610835.1 uncultured Clostridia bacterium
GCAGGACGCCCTGGACGAGCAGATCCCCATGGACGAGATCGAAAAGCGGCGCGCCAATGCGGCGGCCATAGAGCAGCTGGTTAAAAAAGAGGAGCAGTCGCTTGCGGAATTGACGCAGGAACTTTCTGCGGTCGAAGCGGATCTGCTTGGCGCGGATGCAGATCTCAAACGCGGGCAGGAGGCGGCCATCCGCAAGGAAGGCGAGCTGCGTCTGGTGGAAGATCGGGAGGAGTCTGTTTCAGGTGCGCTTGCCGAGCTGAAAGCGGAACGCGAACGCAACGACGCACGTATCCGGGATCTGAAAGAAGCCATGCGCACGGCGGATCTTGCAATCAGCACACAGACGCGCGATATGGACGCGCTGCAGGATGAGCTGGGTACGCTCAGCCGTGACCGCGAATCATTGGAACAGCGGCGTGAAAAACTTGCCGCAATGGAGAGCGAAATTCATCTGGCGATCCTTGCCTTCCGCAAGGACATACAGGCTAAGCGCGAAACGATCGCTTCGCTCGAACAGGCAAAAGAATTACGGGCGGATCGGCTGCAGGAAATGCAGTGCGAAATTGCCCAGATCGAAGACGACAATCGCAGCATTGCCGACAAGATCGCTTCGCTGGAGACGCAGGAACAAGCGCTGCGGCAACAGGCATCAGACGGCGGCCGGCAGATTGAGGAATGCGCCGCAAAACGCAGTGCGTTCGAGGAGCGTAACAGTGCGCTGCGCGGCGAAGAGCGGCAGAAAAACGCGGTCAAAGAAAATCTGAGCGGCGAACTTGCCCGATTGGAGGAGCGCCGCGACGGCATGGAAAACGATCTTGAAAGTGCGCGTATGAAGCTGTACGACGAATATCAGCTGACGCTGCGCGAGGCGGAGGAGCTGGGAATTGTGCTGGAGGATCCGGCGGCATCCCGCCGAACGCTTCAGGAAGTGCGCAACAAGATTCGCGCGCTCGGCAGTGTCAATGTCGGCGCGGTGGAGGAATACCGGGAAGTCTCCGAACGGTATGCGTTTATGGGCGAACAGATCCGGGATGTTGAAAAATCGAAGGAAGAACTAACGACCCTGATCGGCGATTTGACCGAGAAAATGTCCCAGCAGTTCCGTGAGCAGTTCCGGCGCATCAATACGTATTTCGGTGAAACTTTCGCAGAGCTGTTTGACGGCGGCAAGGCAGAGATGGTGCTGGACGATCCGACCATGCCGCTGGAGTGCAACATCAGCATCCGTGTGCAGCCTCCGGGCAAAAACGTCAAGAATATCGATCTTTTATCCGGCGGCGAAAAAGGCTTGTCTGCTGTGGCGCTGCTGTTTGCGATTCTTAAAGTTTCGCCGGCGCCGTTCTGCGTGTTTGACGAGGTCGAGGCTGCGCTGGACGAGGTCAATGTGACGCGGTACGCACAGTATGCGCGCCGCATGACCGGCGAAACGCAGTTTATCCTCATCACACACCGCCGCGGCACAATGGAGGAGGCCGATGTGCTGTACGGTGTGACTATGCAGGAAAAAGGTGTGTCGAAACTGCTGGAGCTGAAAACGGCCGAAATGGCCAAACGACTCGGCGTGAACTGACGCCCAAAAGAAAAACGAATCAAATGAAGCAACCGGACATTCCGAAAAAGAATGTCCGGTTTGTTATTGCTTATTGAGTTTAGATAGACTCATACCGTACAAAATCTTGATTGCAATAGCGTGTATCCTAATGCTGACACGATTGCTTTAAAGTGTTCCTCTGCGTTGCAGAGGATGTACGTTCAGTTTGCAATCTGTTTGTTCGGAGGAAAAATGCCGCCAGTGGGAATAAAAATGTAATACAGACAGGTGAAGACTTCTTTCAGTGCAACAAACGCTTTCAGCGGATGTAAGTGACACAATTCCTGAACAAATACGCCAAGCAGCTCAATCGCTGTTTCGACTGTTGGATAGATTGTGGCATCGAAAGAGACCGAAGCGCAACTGCAATCCGCGCCGTAAACAGTCAAGGTGAACGTTACTTTTTGCGGCGTCGCCTTGTTTTTGTGTACGGTTACGGTGCGGTTGACATGATCAATAGATACCGCATTCTCCGGTGAGCAAATAAGCAGGTCTCTCGATTTGTACGGAAGGGAAACAATTTGAAGGAACCATTCCAACAATTTGCTGGAGGAAAGCTTTTCGTATTGTGAATCGACATCCACGCCAAGTGCGCGCAGACCCGCAAAGATGTATGTGATCACGTCGTCCATTTCAGCAGCTGTCAAGCCGAGGAGGTCTTCACAGGACATTGTGCGGAAATCTTTGCCAATAGAGGAAATCGCAGATTCAAGCAGGGAAAGAATATCTGTGGAATCAAGTCCGGCAGCAGCAAACGCTTTTTCAAGATCTGAAAGGGAAGGGAATGACGGATCAGATTTATTCGAAGGGTCTAAAAACTCATCAAATGGAAAAGCAGGTTCGGTATCGTCGGGTGAGCAGGCAAGTCCATCTGCCGATTTGCACATATACGTCGGGGAAACGATTTGAAGGAGCCATTTCAGCAATTTGCTGGAGGAAAGCTTTTCGTATTGTGGATCGACATCCACGCCAAGTGCGCGCAGACCCGCAAAGATGTATGTGATCACGTCGTCCATTTCAGCAGCTGTCAAGCCGAGGAGGTCTTCACAGGACATTGTGCGGAAATCTTTGCCAATAGAGGAAATCGCAGATTCAAGCAGGGAAAGAATATCTGTGGAATCAAGTCCGGCAGCAGCAAACGCTTTTTCAAGATCTGAAAGGGGAGGGAATGACGGATCATATTCAATCGAATAGTCAAACAATTCATCAAATGTATAGGTTGAGCCGGCCATTAAAGTGGTTTTGGTGTTTTTCAATCGGAGCGCTTGAATCGGCGCTTTTGCTGTTGCTGAAGCAGCGGCAGACAAAGGAACAAGGCCAAGGATCATGCAGACAGCCATGAACCAGACAGTTGACATTTTCAGGATTTTTTTCATTCAGATTCTCCTTTTCTTTTGCAAGATACTGCAACTATAACACTGCTAAAAAGAATTGTCAAGTTTGTAGACAATAATATCAAGCCGGGAAACACCGTGAGCAAATTTCGCTGCGTCCGGTTCAAAAGGTACTCTGTTACAAAACAGCGCAAAAATGGATAGGCATTCATTTATAGTAAAACAGGACGATAATAATGGGTTGTGTTAGCGGATTAGAATGCGTTATGGCATATATATGTGTTTTCACCTGATTGAAACACAAGATATTGAGCGAAAAAAGCCCTTTAAGAAACAAGACAAAAATTTTTTAAAAAATCCAAAAAAATGCTTGCATTTCAAGGACACTTGTGCTAAAATACTGGAGTACGTGTACTGCACGTACTGGTATTGGTATGCGATGATGCGGGAGGTGGCCGCCCACAGAGGCGGGGAATTTCCGCGGAGTATGTCCGATTTACAAACCGGGCGATTTGACAAACCTGTCCGGAGCCGCTCCCCCTTTGCGGTTCCGTGCTATAGGATTGTGTTCTCTTGCAAAAACCCGGACAATATTGCAAAATATTTTCCGGTTTTTTAAACGGAGAGGGTGGAAACACCCGGGTCTGTTGAAGCAAAAGAGCAATGCCCGCCATTACTTCAGAGCCAAACGGCTCAAAATTCAGAAAGGCGTGTGAAACAAATGGCAACAAAGGGAAAAATCAGAATCCGCCTCAAGGGATACGATCACAGCATCGTGGACAAGGCCGCAGAGAAGATCGTGGAGACCGCCAAGAGAACAGGCGCTCAGGTTTCCGGCCCCGTCCCGCTGCCCACCGAGAAGGAAGTTGTTACAATCCTTCGCGCAGTCCACAAGTACAAGGACTCCCGTGAGCAGTTTGAGCAGCGGACACACAAGAGACTGATCGACATCGTTCGTCCGTCCCAGAAGACAGTCGAGGCTCTGACGGGCCTGGAACTGCCCGCAGGCGTCGAAATCGAGATCAAGCTCTGATCCATCAGGATGTGGCAGCATCCCTTTACGGAGGCCGCAGACCGGGCTTCCCGCTGCAGGGGCGCTGATCCATGGTCAAGTTGACGTAAGTCAACCAATAACCAAAAGGAGGAAAAAACATGCAAAAAGGTCTTATCGGAAAGAAAATCGGCATGACGCAGCTTTTCGACGAAAAGGGTAACGTTGTCCCC
>CAMOCU010000166.1 GCA_946610835.1 uncultured Clostridia bacterium
GACGTTGCCGAACACTCTGTCCTGCGCATGCTCGCGCACGGCGCAGGTGTTGTACAGCACCAGATCCGCGTCTTCGACGCTGTGCGTGCTTTGAAATCCGCATGCGCGCAGCACACCCTGCAGCCGTTCGCCGTCCGACACGTTGCCCTGGCAGCCGTAGGTATGGACGAATGCCTTGGGCGGGTCGCTGAACCGGGCGGACAGCACCGTGCGCACCATGTCGGTGTACTCCTGCTGGCGCTGCAGCTCGCCGGGCGGCACCGTGCTTCGTTTAAAATCGTACAGATCCACAGTCGTTTCCTCTTTATAGGCAAAGTAAGACAGTATACAAGTATACAGTATAGTATTATACACCACTTTCTCTGCCGTTGCAAGAGAAATTTTGAAAAAGGAAACGGCAGCCGCGAAAAGGCAGCTGCCGAGGGAGCGTTTGAATGGTGTATGGCAGGATCAGGGCAGGCGGATCGTGCAGTCCGCGTCCGGAAGGCCGTCGTTGTGCAGCAGCGGCAGAAGCGTGCCGCGGATACTGTCGATCCCCCTGGCGCGCAGTTTTGCGACAAAGGGCACAGCCAGATGATCGAGCCGGGCAAAAAGCGCGTCCGCGATCCGGTATTCCACGCTGTCCGTGGGCGTCGCCGCGTCGCCGCGGTACAGATTCGCCGCCATCTGTACGGCAAAGGGCACCACGCGCCTGTTTTGCAGGGGGCGGATCTGCGCGCGTGTCACGCCGTTTGTCCGCCGCGTCCAGCGCCAGACCTTGCCGAACGTGAGCGCATTGAGCCATTTTGCCGCCGGACGGATCACGCCGCGCAGCTTCCGCGCCTGCGTTTCGCGCAGGCTGAATCCGTCCGCCAGACGGATAAACGTTTCGTAATCGTTTTCCGCCGCGTCCAGAATATCCGTAACGACGCCGAGAAACTGCTTTTCGGTAAATGCGGCGAGCGTCATGCCGTCCAGCGCCAGCCCCGGCACGGATTCGACTGTGGTCGTGGTGATGCGCACCTCGCGGCGATCCGGATCGAACCGCACATGCCGGTAATTCGGCGGAAAGCCCGCGAGCGCCGATGTAGACACGTCGTAAAACGGATTGCCGCGGGCGGAGTGAATGCAGGATATATTATGAATATGGCTGTGGCCGGTGAACATCACCGGAATGCCGAGATCGGCAAACTGCTGCGCGCGGTGTTCGCCGTCCTCAAGCAGATCTCCCGGCGCGATCAGGCGGTACAGCGGCGAGGGTGAAAGCACCGGATGATGCGTCATGGCCAGCAGAAACTGTCCTTTTTCACGCGCCGCCTGCGCCTGCGCACAGATCCAGTCGAAGCATTCCTGCGTGAATCCCGCGTGGTCATAACCGCGGTCGTCGTTGAGCGCAAGGAGCCTGTACTCGTCCGTCAACTCCACGGCGTAGGACATGGTTTTTTCCTCCACGCTGACCGCTTCATCGTGGCCGAACTCCCGGTAAAACGCGCGCAGATCTTCGCGGGAGAATGCCGGAACATCGACTTTTTGTCCATGGCGGTCGAACCCGTACGATACGCCCTCTCCGCGGAAATCATGGGTCGCCGTGGTCACAAAAACACGCTTGCCCCGCGCCTTCAGCCCGCGCAGCAGCGCACGAATCTCCTCGTGGGACGTGACCTCGCCGTTGTTGGTCAGATCCCCGCTGATGAGCAGAATCTCCGGTTCGCCCGGCCGGCAGAGCGTATCGAACACATGCCGCAAAATCTCCTCGCTGCCGCGGCGAAACAGCTGCTCGCGCGGCGGCGCGAAAGCGTCCGGGTCGCCGTCGACCCAATTCTTTTTGCTGTAATAGTGCGTATCGGTCAGCACCACCAGATCAAGAGGCTGCATGTGCGTCCATCCTTTCCGCGCCGTAATGCACATCCACCGCTTTTTTAAACAGGACGCGCGTGTACTCCGGCCGCCATTGATCGCCCGTGCGGACATTCTGTTTGAAGTCCTCTTTGCTGCGCGCGGCGTCAATCGCCGTCACGCCTCCCAGCGCGCCCGCGCTGCCGTATACCGTGTCCCAGAACGCATGATGGCCGATCTGCGTCACACCGGCCGGGATGAACACATACTTCAGCGCCTGGTCGTAACTGAACGCATCGGAACCGATGGTCTGCAGCCCGTCCGGAAACGACAAACATACGTCCGCGCCGCGGAATGAATACAAGTTGCGCAGATTGGTGCAGCGGAAAAACGCCATGGTTTCTATCGTCCGCAGCCCTTCGGGCAGGTATACATCCGCAAGATCGGAAGAATTAAACGCAAGCATGCCGATCGTCGTGGTTTCGGGCGGCAGGCGGTATGTCAGAACACGGCCGATGTATTTTTCGTCATATGCCCCGTCCTGCGCTTGCGGCACGTCGGCATAGCCGAACCGTTCCCGCAGGGAAGCGCTGTGGTCAATGGGATAGCACACGATCGTGGACAGGTCTTTCGTATACAGCACGCCGTCCAGATCGCAGTATGCCGGGTTGTCGCGGTCAACATAGATGTTCTGCAGGCGGGAGCAGCTGTAGAACGATTTGCCGTCGATCTGCGTGACGTCCTTGCCGATCTTCACATGCACGAGCATCTCGTCGCAGTTGAGAAAATATTCGTGCAGCGCCGTGATCGGTCTGGATGTGTCGCCGTCCACGTAATCCACGGTCAGGGATGTGTAATCGCCGGGATTGTTGAATTTGACCAGTTCATACGTTCCGTCTCCGAGCGCCTTGTATTGAAACGTCTGCTTGTGCACGGCGCGGGCAGACAGAAAAATCGACAGCCCGATCGACGCCAGCAGCACCGCGATGACAAGAATCTTTTTGCCTGTGGAGTGGTTGTGCGCCGCGCCGATATGCGGCTCCTGCAAGCCTTCGATCCGGTATGTCCAGATCTCGTCCGCCGGAATGTCGAGAATCTCCGGCGCGTCTGCGGCCGTCTGTTCCTTCTTTTTCATCGCACGCCCTCCTTTTCCGGCGTCTGCGTTTGCTCGGGCGGCTGCGTGTCGGACGCCAGCCCGAGCGTGCCGCCGGTCACTTCCTCGCGCCTGCGCAGCACCTGAATGACTTTGTTCTGCTTCGCATCGTCATAATCCCAGAAGATGTACGGGATCGTCATGAGCAGATAGCCCGCAATGTCGATGAGAATGGGAATGACAATGATTTTGATGCGCGAATCGTCAATAAACAGCACATCCCAGTTGCTGTTGAACCCGAAGCGCAGCAGCAGCAGCGGAATGACCAAACCGACAAAAGATGTGATCGGCCCGGTAAACCAGCCGAACACACCGGAAAAATTCTCCAGCCGCTCGCCGGACAGATACATCTGGTAGTCGTTGATCCGCACTTCCATATCGTACGACGCGGTGGCCGGCACGGTTTTGCAGATCTCCAGAAAAAACAGCGCCACCACGCAGATCGTTCCGCACAAGATCAGCCGGTCGCCCAAAAACAGCAGCGCCAGCACGATCACCGTGTTGCCGATCGCACGGGACAGCTGGTAAAAAATCATCAGCTGGCGGTAGGTAAAGCGTTTGAGAAAATAGGGCGCGAACAGGTCGGGCGGCGTTCCGGCAAAGGATACCAGCGCAATAATCAGGCTGTACAGCAAACCGCTCAGGCGGAAAGTGTACAGGTACAGAATGGTCACAAACGGCAGCATTCCGTTGCCGAGCGAATCCAGCAGTCCGACAATCGTATTCATCCATTTATATTTGTTGCGCATCACGCCGAACATGCCGTCCCAGAACCGGATCTGCACCTTTTTGTCCAGCGGAGGCTGCGGAATCCGCTCGCGGATCCGCCCGGCGAACACCATCGTCAGCAGCGCGGCGGTCACGAACGTGATCGGGATCACATAACGGAAAACGTTGATGTCCTCCCACTTGTAGCGCAGCTTGCCGATGATGACCGGCAGCAAGATCGCCAGAACGGAATGGAAAATGTGCGAAAACTTGATCGGGTACGAGCGCACAAGAATGCGCTCGCGCACGTTCGGGCTGATGTTGCGCGTACAGATTTCGAGCTGGTTGTCGAACGTGAACACATTGTAGACCGCAAACAAAAGATTCGCCACCCACACGCGCGTGACCACGTCCGGAATGTTATAAAACGGCAGCCAGCCGATCAGCACCACCATTACGCAGTTCGGCACACA
>CAMOCU010000167.1 GCA_946610835.1 uncultured Clostridia bacterium
CTGCAAAGGCCGGTACGCTGCGTGGGCTGCATTGCCAAACGGATCCTGCGGCGCAAACCAAACTGCTTTCCTGTACACGCGGAGCGATCACAGACGTTGTGGTGGATGTCCGGGAAGGTTCGCCGAGTTACATGCAGCACATCTGTGTCGAGCTGAGCGGTCAGAACCGCCGCATGCTGTATATCCCGAAGGGGTTCCTGCACGGCTTTGTTACACGCACGCAGGATGTGGAAGTGTTTTACAAGGTCGATGCGTTTTATTCGCCTGCACATGACCGCAGCGTACGGTACAACGATCCTGTATTCGGCATCGACTGGAAAATTGACGAGCCGACGCTCTCGCGCAAGGACAGCGAAAATCTGCCCTTCGCACAAACGGATATTCGTTTTATTTTTGAATAAGAAGGAATACATATGCGTGTAATCGTGACCGGAGCCCGGGGACAGCTTGGCACAGATGTGGTTCGGCTGCTGGATATGCAGGGCGAAATAGTTTACGCTGCCGATCTTGCAGACATGGACATCACCAATGCACAGAGCGTCGAATCCTTTTTTCATGCGCATCCGGCTGATGCGGTGATTCACTGCGCGGCATACACAGCTGTGGACAAAGCCGAAAGCGAACCGGAGCTTTGCCGACTGGTCAACGAAACAGGCACGCAGCACATTGCGCGCGCTGCCGAAGCTGCAGGTGCAAAACTTGTATACATCAGCACCGATTACGTTTATCCCGGCGAGGGCACACAGCCGCAATCCGAAGACACAACGCCTGCGCCGCGAAACGTATACGGCCGCACCAAATACGCGGGCGAGCTTGCCGTGCAGCAATGCAGCCGCTTGTTTATTTTGCGTACGAGCTGGGTCTTCGGCCTGCATGGCAATAATTTTCCTTACAAAATGCTCTCGCTCGCAAAAACGCACGATTCGCTGTGTGTCGTGAACGATCAGGTTGGCTCCCCTACTTTTACCGAGGATCTCGCATCCCTGATCTGCCGCATGATCCGCACCGAATCCTATGGCACATACAACGTTTCCAACGAAGGCTTTTGCAGCTGGTACGACTTTGCTGAAACAATTTTTCACAAAGCGAACCTGAACATTACGCTCAAACCTGTTTCTTCTGAAGCGTTTGCCGCCGCAGCGGACAGACCGCGGAATTCACGCATGAGCAAAGACGCGTTATGCAAGGCCGGGTTCGAGCGTTTGCCCCGATGGCAGGACGCGCTCGACCGTTTCCTTAGCCGCGCACTTATGAAAGAATCCTAAACACAAGATGCACCAATCCGCACAACGCGATGCCGATACAGGTCGGAAGCAAGACGGACAACACTGTCCAGCCGATGCTTCCGGCCTCCTTTTTTATAGTCAAAACAGTGGTTGAGCAAGGCCAGTGGAACAGCGCAAAGAGCAAAAAGCAAATGGCTGTTTCCTGCGTCCAGCCATTCTGCACAAGAATTTCGTGCAGCGCGGCATAGCTTGTCATTTCGCTGAGTGTTCCGCCCCCTGCATACCCCAGCAGTGCAACAGGCAGAACGATTTCGTTGGCCGGAAACGCAAGCAAAAACGCCGCAAGCAGCACACCATCCAGACCAATACACCGTGCAATTGGATCCAGCGCGCGGGTACACAACGACAATACCGTCCCCTCCCCCGTTCGCAGATTGGACAACAGATACAGTACAAGTCCGGCTGGTGCGGCAACGGCGGCAGCACGTCCTGCTACGCGCAGTGTTCGGTCGGCAAAAGAACGAACGATCACGCGCAGAACGGGCGGTCGGCGATAAGGCGGCAATTCGAGCGTAAACGCTGTTTTTTCACAGTGAAAAAACGTCCTGTCCAGAAACGCTGAGGAAAGCAGCGTCACACCTAAGGAAAGCAGAATACAGCCGCAAAGCATAGCTGCTGCGCCGAATGCGCCCAAAAAGCCGCCGGAAAAGAATACAGTCAGCACAGCAATCAGCATCGGAAATCGACCGTTGCACGGCACAAGCGCGTTGGTTGCAATCGCCATACGCCGCTGTTTGTCGCTATCCAGTATCCGGCATCCCATCACCCCGGCAGCATTGCAGCCAAGCCCCATGCACATTGTAAGCGCCTGCTTGCCGCAGCTGCCGCAGCGTGCAAACGGCCGATCCAGCAAAAATGCTGCGCGCGGCAAATATCCGCAATCTTCCAGTAGAGAAAAAGCCGGAAAAAAGATCGCCATCGGCGGCAGCATGACGGACAGCACCCACGCAACAGTACGATACACCCCCTGCACCAGCGCATGGATCACTGCCGGCGGCAGATGCAGCATTCGCAGCAGTGTGGTAAACGGCGTCTGCATCGTAAAAAACAGGCGCGCAAGCGCTTCCGAAGGATAGTTTGCGGCAAAAATCGTAACCATTAAAACAATGCCCAGAAGCACCAGCAGCAACAGTTTTCCCCATCTGCGATGCAGGATCCAGTGATCCGCGTGCGCACTCCCGTGTGTCATCGGCGCATATGTACAGACCTTTGCGACAATCTCCCGGGCTGCCAAAGCACGAGATAGAGGCGCCGTCCCTGTGAGCGAAGCGACCAGGTGCATCTGCGCCGCAGCGCGAGGATCCGCTTCCTGCCGCGCGGAAACCGTTTTTGCACACTGCATTAGCTGTTCCAGCCCTTGTTTTTTGCGTGCGTGTACAGCTACGACCGGCACGCCCAGCAACGTTTGCAGATGGTCAAAGTCCAGATGCATGCCGCGCTTTGCCGCTGCATCCGCAAAATTAAAGGCAACGACAACTCTGGATGTGATCTCCAGCACTTGCAGCACAAATGTCAGGCTTCTCTGCGGTGTGCAGGCATCGCACACCACGATGACCGCGTTCGCGTCCCCGGACAAAATCTGTGTGCGGGCACATTGCTCCTCGTTGGATCGCGCGTCCAGCGAGTAAGTCCCGGGCAGATCCAGCAGCATACAATCCGCACCGTATCGGCGACATCTGCCTTTGGCGGTGGCGACCGTTTTGCCGATCCAGTTGCCTGTGTGCTGATGCATCCCCGTCAGGGCATTAAATAGCGTACTTTTCCCCACATTCGGCTGCCCGGCCAGAAGATACAGTTCACACATCACACTGCACCCGCACACATGCGGCGTCCTCCCGGCGCAAAGCAATACAACTCTGTGCAATGCGGTACGCGCAGATGCTTTCTGTTCGATCGCCATACAGCTTTTTCACATGGTTCCCCGGCAGAAAACCAAGTTCGATCAGCCGCTCCGAAATATCCGAGTTCGCTGACACATCCAGCACCTTTCCCCCCTGCCCCATGCTGAGCTGCGGCAACAGTTTTTCACGCATAGTTCTCCACTTCCGTTCATAGATTGTTATTACTATCCTATACAAAATGGGAAGGAGGTGTGCCATGGATCTGTACGACACTCAAACACTGCTACACGCAGACATGGAGGATTTTTTGCTCTGTCTATACCGTCAAAGTAAAATAACAGAACAAACTCAAATCAATTTTCTGGCCGGGCGTATGGGAATTCCTGCACGCACTGCACATGAAATTGCCGCGAAGCTGCAGCAGTTGGGATTGATACGATTTGGACAATACGGGACAATTTCCTGGACAAAAACCGGAAAAGAATATGCTGCCGCGCTTGCAAAGCATCGGGAAATCTGCTACACTGTGCATGGGTGATGCACAGTGAAAAAAGTTATAATCATTCCGGATTCGTTCAAAGGGACACTGTCTGCCAAAGAAATTTGTACAATTGTCGCGGAACGTGTGCACACGCATTTTCCGCAGTGTACATGCGTTTGTATCCCTGTCGCTGACGGCGGCGAAGGCACGTTGGACTGCTTGGAATCGGCAATTGGCGGTGAACGGATTTTTTGCAACGTTTCTGATCCGTTTGGCGCGCAGATTTCCGCGCCTTATTTGTTGCTAAAAGACGGCACGGCTGTGGTAGAGATGGCTGTCTGCGCAGGGCTGCCGCTTGTCGGATCACATAAAGATCCGCTGCGAACCACGACTTACGGCGTAGGGCAGCTGATGCGTCATGCGCTCGGCCGCGGCTGCCGGCGGATCATTGTCGGATTAGGCGGTTCAGCCACCACCGACTGCGGCTTCGGTGCGGCCGCCGCTTTGG
>CAMOCU010000168.1 GCA_946610835.1 uncultured Clostridia bacterium
GCCGAAAAAATCTCTCGTCCCCTCGTACACCCCGATTTAATCAGCGCTTCCCTTAAAACCATAAAAAGAGACGGATCGTTCAAAAAACGCCGTCTCTTTATTGTTATCTGTAATTTGTGCGAAGGAACATGCAGCTGCAGCAAACCGTTTCGCAACTGTGCGATGTGCGTTACATTGTGTGCTCGATTCCGGAATACAATTGCAGCAACAGCTTTGCCATATCTTCCACGGCGGCAGGGGTTGTGCCGTCGACCCATTTTTCGATCAGCAGAAGGCTTCCGGCGGCTGCATAACTGATCTTTTGCGTAAAGAACAGGTCGTCCGGATTCGCCGTTCCCGTGGACTGCAGCAGCGTACAGACGGTTTCGATAATCCGATCCCGGAATCGAACATTCATATTTTGCGCGGTCAGCAGAAGAAACAGTTTTCCGTTCGTGCAAATAAACTGCAAAAAGTCCAAATATCTTTCCATAAACTCCCGGGAACCGGTTTGGCAGATTGCATCTTTCAGGCAGGACAGAAATTCGTCCTCCACATCGCGCAGCAGATCGGACTGATCGACATAATGCGCATAAAAGGTGGAACGATTCATATCGGCGCGTTCGCAGATCTCCCGGACGGAGATGCGGCCGAAATTTTTTTCGAGCAGCAGTTCTTTCAGACTATCCCGAAAAATCCGCCGTGTCAATTTGGAGCGGCGATTTTCATTTTTTTCCATGTGTATCTCCTTGTTCGGTTCGGTGCGAAGTATGCGCAGATTTTTTGTGGCGGACAATCCATCGGTCAAATACGGTCAGCATGCCGGGCAGGACAAAAAGGATCAGCAGAATTGCTGCCAGACTGCCGACAGACAGCGTCCGTAAAATGGAGCCGATGGTCGGGTCAGCGGATGCGAATCCGATCACGGCTGCCGTGCCGGTCATGATCGATCCGGACGTCAGAATCGTGTGGATACTGTCGCGGTATGCGTTGGAAAGCGCTGTGCGGATGTTGTCGGCCTTGCGGAATTCCCGATAGTAATTTGTCAACAGAATCCCATAGTCGATGGACGCGCCCATCAGCAGGCACTGCACAATCAAATACGCCAAATAATTCATCGAATCGCCTGCAAAATAGCAAACTGTCATGGAGATGTAAACGCCGCATTGCACGACCAGCACAAGAAGCAGCGGAATCAATCCGTTGCGGAACGTCAGCAAAACTACCAGAAAGACGGATGCTGCGGTCAATAAAGTCATCAGGACAATCTCTTTGTGAAAATCCTGCGACATTTCATAATACATCTGGGATTCGCCGATTACATAATAATCCTGCGAAAGATGATCGGTGCACAGGCGATGCAGATTTTGAAGAAAGCGCATGGTTTCGTCCGATTCATCCGGGTACTTGGAGGTAATCTGCAGCAGCGAATGCCGTTCCCTTTTGAGTGCGCGGACAGCCTGTGTCAGCGCCGTCCCCATTTCGGCAAACTGCGTTTGAACGGACTCGTCGAGGATAGTATTCCAAGCCGGATCCGGCAGGATTTCTTCGTCCACAAGGCGGTACAACTGTTCCACGGACATTGTGTAGTTCTCGTCATATAAACGGATGCTGCCGTAATAGGTCAAGAGAAGCTGCAAAGTTTCCGGGGTCATGCTGTCGTCGATCTCGGCCAGCATGGCCGCAAGCTCCTGCTGCGAAACGGCTTTGTCTTGGACAACTGCATCCGAAATCCCTTTGGCCGTGCCGAGATATGACCTGTATTCCGCACCGATCATGGACGCATAATCCGGATTGTTCACAATCTCGCGCGCAAGAAAATCCACGAGCGTCTGCGGAGAAAGTTTCCAGCCGGAAGTATCGCCGTACCGCGCCGTATATAAAAGCAGGAGCTGTTTTGCCTGCACAGCGTCAATTCCCATGATTTCGGGGAACTGCGCATAACCGCACGCCTCTTGACGGACGACGTTTTCCATAATACGAACCAGTGTGTGCATCTGTGCGGCGGTTTCTTCATCCAGCCGGGCGGCAATGGTTTCGTTTTGCGTCATGAACTGCAGCAGGTCAACCGGACTGATGGAATCTTCAGCATGGAACAGCCCGTTGTACAGCAGATATGCCGTTCGGAGAGAACTTTCCGGCGTGTCTAAAAGGGACGCCATTTCGGCGGAAGTCATCGGCGTGGTGATCGTTTGGCGGTCTGTAAACGTTTGCAGCCGCGCAATTTGCGCGCGCATCTGTGCGTCGATCTTTCCCGCAAAGACCGGGTCGGGCAGAACGTCCTGCTGCAAAAAGTCCACGAAAACGGGCAGCGTGATTTTTGCCGTCGGCACATTCTTTGCGTCGGTGTAATACAAAACCAGCATTTGCAGCAGCGGTTCCTTTTCGATTCCGAAAAAGTCCGCGAGCTCCTGCACGCTCATTTCCCGGGTCAGCGTGTCTTTGGAAGCAAATTTTTGGATGTCGCTTGCTTTATCTTTCAGACTGCTGTCCAGATACGGGTCAAAGAACGGATTCGTCACAACCTCATCGGCGATAAATTGCAGCAGATCCGCTGTCTTGACCGGCGGAAATTCCCCGCCGGTATGATATTTATAATACAGAAGCCGGAGCATCCAGGTTTCCAAAGGAAAGCCGTCGGACAAAGCGGACAGATCGCGCTTTAATTCTTCAGCAGCAGCTTGTTTGGCGATCAGCGTCGGATAGCTGACAACAGAGCGGATGTGCGGATCTGTTTCCAGAGCGGCGGCAACATTTTGAATTCCGTTTGAATCCGCATTGTCAAACAGAACAATCACGGTATTGTCCGCCGGAAAAGTTTCTTTGATCCCGGTTTGCGCGCTTGTGGAAAAAGAAATATCCGTCCGCGTTTGGAAAAAGAACGCTCCCGCAAACAGAAGGACGAACAAGATCGTCATGGGAATACGCATTTTAATGCTGAATCCGGAAAGCGCTTTTGTCGGGATTTTCAGCATTCGCTTTTCCGTTTTACGGATCACGCCGGTAAAAGCGATCAGCAGTGCAGGCAAAGCAGTCAGAACGCAGACAAGGCTGCAGACTACGCCCTTGGCAAGGACGATCCCCAGATCCGGAACAATCTTGAAATGGATAAACAGCAGCATGAGCAGCCCGATGAATGTTGTCATTGCGCTGCTTGCGATCGAGGGAAAAGCGTTTACAAGCGCATTCTGCATGGCCTGCGTTTTGCAATCTGTTTTTTTCAATTCCTGCCTGTAGCGGTTTGTCAGGATGATGGAATAATCCATAGAAAGGACAAGCTGCAAAATGGAGGCGATGGAAAATGTTGTTTCAGAAACAGAGCTCTTGAACACATTCGTTCCCATATTCAGCACAACCGAGATGCCGATCACGAACAAATATAACAGCGGTTCGAACCAGGATTCGGACAGCAGAAGCAGAACGACAATCACCAGCGCCACAGCACAGAGGGCAAGCCGCAGCGTCAGAACAACAGACTCGTTGTTTTGTTCAAGCAGATACGTGCGCCCGTTCACTTTTTCCGCGACAGCTTTTTTCAACACTTCATATTCGTCTGTTCCGGGATCTGCGGATGTCGTCAGGACGTACAGAGTATGATTTTCCCGGTTAAAATCGCTGTCGTTTGGATCGTACTTCACAGACGTAATATTTTCGACAGACGCGAGCGATGCCGGAAGCCGACTTTTTTCGGCGTCGGAAAGATCATCCACCATCAGACGCAGTGTATTCGGCTGTGTCAGGTCGGAAAACTCCTCTGCCATGACGGCGATTCCCTGTTTCATCGCGGAGGAATCCGGAAGATAGGCCGTCATATCTTTATTGACGTTTACCTTAGGGATCAGAACGGCGCAAAGAGCTGCAACGGCGGCAACAACCGCCAGAATGACATATCGGTATTGAACAATGAACGCTGCAATTCTTTTCACACGTGCCTTCCCCCTTTATTCGGCAGAGTCAAGGATGTTTGCGCAGGTAAAGTATACCAACACCTTGTTGCACTGTCAACAAACAGTATTCCACAGTTGGATGATATAACAACACTTTTTAAGGCAACACCGCACAAATCGTGGCGCACGCCTTGTTTGAATCTGTTTCC
>CAMOCU010000169.1 GCA_946610835.1 uncultured Clostridia bacterium
CGCCGCCGCGCCGCAGGGTCGCCCAGCGCGATCACCACGCAAAGCGGCGTTGCGCTTTCACGCAATGTGGACAGCGTATGCAGCACCGGCATTTCATCGGCTGTGCCGCCGTACAGACGATCATCCGCAAATCCGAGAATATGGTACGCATCGCTCTGGCGCTGCAATTCCCGCAGCGTAAACAGCGTCTCGCGGCCGAGTCCGCCTGCGCCGAAAATGACAATATCCTTCAATGCATACACTCTCCTTTATACCTTTCTGATTATAGCATACGCAACCTCTCAAATCAAGTCAAACCGAAAAAAAATCACGCAAAACAGGCTTTTGCAGCACATCTTGCAAAATGACGAAAAGCAGCGTCTGAACAGCCTCTTTTTTCGTCGTTTTTTTCGTGTCGAAATGCTGCGGAATTTGTTGAAATCCGCATTGTGCCGTGCTATAATTCTATAGCAAAGCCGTTCCGTCGCAGTGTGCGGCATTGTTTGAACAGAATTCACTAAGCGCGACAGACAAATGGGGTTTTGAATAAAGATGAAAAAGATGATGGCAATCCTCTCTGCAGCACTGCTTTTGGCTGTGCTGCCGTCGTGTGGCGGCACGACACTTCCGGCTGTAACCACAGCCGCAGACCTATCGACGACTGAATCCGTTTCTGTCCTTGCGCCGGAAACGGATCTGCCCGACAGCACATGGGGAATGCAGTTTGACGCCATGGAACCGTACGGTGAAACCTTTGCGACAACACTGCGCAGCACCACCGAAGCGGTTGCTTCAGAAGCGGCGCAGTCCCAAACCTCTGCCGTTTCCAAAGAACCGACAACCGCTCCATCCACCACGGCGCCTGTTTCTGAAACCGAAGCCGCCGTAACAACGGCCGCTGCGGAATCCACTACGGCACGCCGCACGATCCTCGAGCGCATTTTGGCCAATATCGACGCCGAAAAAGGCAAGATCCCGCTCGTGCCGGACAAGGAATTTTTCAACGACGCTGTCTTTGTCGGCGACAGCGTAACGCTGGGGCTGAAGAATTACACCACCGCGCAGCGCAACAAGGGCAAAGAGTGTCTTGGCACCGCGCAATTCCTGTGCGTGGGCAGCATGAGCTACACCAACGCGCTCAGCAAAGTCACCTCGTCCAGCCTGCATCCGACCTACAAAGGTCAAAAGATGACGGTAGAAGAGGGATTGCAGAAAGCCGGCGCGCGCAAGGCGTTCATTATGCTTGGCATGAACGATTTCTCCGCCTATTCCGATAAAGTCTGGAAACAGAGCGTCGTCACGCTCATCTCCCGTATCCGCGAAAAGAATCCGGAAATCGGGATCTATATCCAGTCCGTCACGCCGATTCTGGACGGAATGGAACACGGCCGTTTTTCCAACGAGAACATCCTTGTATTCAACAGCTATTTGAAATCCTTCTGCGAAGAAAACGACTGCGCGTATATCGACATCGGTTCCGAAGTCATGGCCGACGAAACAGGCCACCTGAAAAAAGCCTACTGCGGCGACCCGACCGCAATGGGTATCCACATGAGCAGCTCCGGCTGCAGCGCGTGGGCATCGTATCTGATGCAAACGTTCTGCGGCGTGGAAGAAGCATAAAAAGGAGGAGAACGAACCATGAAAAAACTTTGCCTGCTGCTTGCCGCGTGCATGACCTTCCTGCTCTTTGCAGGCTGCGGCACAAAGCCCGCAACCGCCGCCGAACCGGATATCGCGCTGGATACTGTGATGGAGGACATCCTCGCGCAGGTCGACATGCCGGATATGATGCCGCTCACGGCAGAAAATCTGCTGGACTATTACGGCCTTGACGCCGCTGAGATCGCGGACAGTGCTGTGTGTGTCAACAGCAACGGCTATGCCAAGGAAGAAATCGTCCTGCTGCGCGCCGTA
Source organism: uncultured Clostridia bacterium (assembly GCA_946610835.1). GTDB lineage: Bacteria > Bacillota > Clostridia > Oscillospirales > Acutalibacteraceae > UBA1425. The sequence goes on from CAMOCU010000169.1 coordinate 1,897, forward strand.
GACGAAAGCCGCGTTGCAGGCATTGCGGACAAGCTGAATCTTTCGCTCGAGGACGCCGCCGCGCAGATGCAGAATTATCTGCCCGATCAGTACGCGATGATTCAAAAAAGCGCTGTGGAACACAGCGGCACTTACGTCTGGCTTTTTGTTTCCGAAAACAACGCGCAGATGCAGGAAATCTGGAACAGCTATCTGCACGCCTGAGCATTCGACAATTTGCGCAGCTGATTGACATAATCAGCTGCTATTTTTATGCAATATGTCAGTTTTGTGAATTTTTTTCACTTTTTGTATTGACATTTTGCAACAACACTCCTATAATATCCAACGAGATTTCACATAGGAGGTTTGCAAAATGTCTCTTGAGCCTGCGCACACACAAATCGAGCTGCTTTGCCAAGATTACACCACCGAGGACGGCGAGTCGTACACCGGGTACGGCTTGGCCGTCTATTCCGTTCCGGAGCATCAACCGCTTTTTGCCGCGGCGGATCTGTCGCCAAGCCGGCAGGATGTGCAGGCGCTGATCCGGATGCTTCAGGAAAATGATGTGTCCGCAGTGCATTTTGCTGACATTGTGGACGATTTTCTGACATAAACCATTTGACAGGCGCTGTCAATTCCTGTATACTACCCATGAGGTGATTGAATTGAAAGACGCAAACATTCTGTATTATACACGCCCGTCCCGCCGCTGGACAGACGCGCTGCCGCTTGGCAACGGGTCGCTGGGTGCCATGGTATACGGCGACACCATGACCGAAAAACTGAGCCTGAATCTTGACACACTTTGGTCCGGCAAGCCGGGATACACAGAAAATCCGAAGGCCTCCGCCGCCTTTGAGCAGGTGCGCCGCCAGATTTTTGAACCGGGGCAGATTCCGGCCGTGACGCAAAAAATCGAGAACGAAATGGAAGGATACGACAGCGAAAGCTACATGCCGCTGGGCGATCTGCTTCCCGCCTCCCCGGGCGCTCCGCCCCAGTCGATCGAGCAGTACAGCCGCACGCTCGATCTGCAGACCGCCGTGCAAACTGTTTCCTACATCCGCGACGGCGCACAGTACAGCGAGGAATGGTTCACACCGTACCGCGAAAATGTCCTTGTCGGCCGCATCCGCTGCAGCGAGCCAATCGACCTGCAGATTCATCTGGATTGTGCCATGGAGCACAGCGTGCACTGTCGCGACCGCTTTCTGATCCTTGACGGGCAGTGCCCGTCCGGCATGGCGGAAGGCCGCGAATATTTCCTGCCGAACGGTGACGATCCGCTGCAGCAGGGTATGTTTTTCCGCACAGCGGTACGCGTTGACGCCGCAAACGGCAGAGTGCTTTACGAAGGCGCAACCATTCTTTTGCAGGAATGCACCGACGCAACGCTGGTGCTGGCTGCGGAGGATTCCTTTAACGGCTTCGACAAAAATCCGGTTACCGAAGGCAAGCCCTACAAAGACGTCGTCCTGCAGCGGATCGAACGTGCGCTGCAAACGCCCTATGACACGCTCAAAGCCGATCATATCGCGGATTACAGGCAGTATTATGACCGTGTACAGCTCGAAATCGGTTCCGCAGGGCGCGAAAATGTTCCGACCAACGATCGTCTGAACGAATTCGGCAATGGCGCAAAAGATCCCGGATTGTACGTACTGCTGTTCAATTACGGCCGCTACCTTGCCATCAGCGGATCACGTCCCGGGTCGCAGGCCATGAACCTGCAGGGCATTTGGAACCATCGACTGCATGCGCCGTGGGCTGCCAATTATACGGTCAACATCAACACAGAGATGAACTATTGGCCGATGCTGCCGTGCAATCTGACCGAGCTGAACGAACCGCTTGTATCCATGATGCGCGATATGTCCGTTGCCGGGCAGCGCGTCGCCAAAGAATACTACAATGCCGAAGGCTTTTGCTGCCACCACAACAGCGATATTTGGCGCATGTGTGTCCCCACAAGCGGAAGCGCCTCGTGGTCATTCTGGTACAACGGCGCAGGCTGGCTGTCGCGGCATGTGTTTGACCAATACGCTTACACACTCGATGCGGACTATCTGCGCGACACGGCGTTCCCGATTTTGAAAGGCTGCGCGCAGTTTTATCTGTCGATTCTCATGGAGGATCCCGACGGTTACCTTGTCTGCGCGCCGTCCACCTCGCCCGAAAACGAG
>CAMOCU010000170.1 GCA_946610835.1 uncultured Clostridia bacterium
CGATCGCCAGCGCGACCAAGCCCAACAGCAAAGAACTGCGGATGGATGCGTGGAATGTCCGGGATTCGAGGGAATAATGCTTCCGTTCCAGGCGGCTCATGTCTCGAATGCTTTTTTCAGGCATAGTCTGATTCTCCGTATCAAAATTGGATTTGTGTTCTGTCTTCATATACCCTGCAACTATACGGATATTGTAGCACATTTCTGATCAAAAAGCAAATCATACCTGCAAGCAAACGGCAAAAAATAATCCTCTTTTCTGCAAAAAACATGGATCATTTTTCCCGCAGAGACTTGACAATCGGATTGCGTTGTGCTACACTGTCAAAAAATGTGAAAGGAGTCCTGCTGTATGACCGTTTCTGTACGCGCGCAGTTTTCGGATTCCTTCCTCTTTACATTCGCTCGCTTTACGGCGGGCTATTTCTGCTATACCCCGGACAGAGCCGCGCGGATGTAAAGGCACACTTTAAAGCGCTAAAGCGGCTCTGATTTTACAGAGCCGCTTTTTTCTTTCGCAATTCTGCATGAACAAACAGGAGGATCTGACCATGGACACTGAACTCGACCGCGCCCGTGCTGAAATCGGCCGCATCGACGCGCAGATGGCGCAGCTTTTCACCGAACGCATGCACGCATCCGCCGTCGTCGCCGCATACAAAAAGAGCCGCGCGCTGCCCGTATTGGACGAAGCGCAGGAGGCCAAGGTGCTGCAGCGCAACATTGCGCATGTGCGCGAACCGCTGCTGCAGGGCTACTACACCGCATTCCTGCAGGAAATGCTGCGTCTTTCCAAGCAGTACCAGCACCGGCTGATGGAGGGGCTGACCGTGGCATACAACGGCGTACAGGGCGCGTTCGCGCACATTGCCGCGGCGCGGATCTTTCCGGGCGCATCGCTGCATGCGTTCGGATCGTTTGACGAGGCGTATGCCGCCGTGCGCAGCGGCGAATGCGACGCGGCAGTGATCCCGATCGAAAACAGCTTTGCGGGCGAGGTCGGCAAGGCGATGGATCTGATGTTCGGCGGCGATCTGTATGTGACCGGCATGTACACGCTGCCCATTGTGCAGAATCTTCTGGGTGTGCCGGGCGGTTCGATCGACAGCGTGCGCCGTGTTGTCAGTCATCCGCAGGCGCTCAGCCAGTGCGCATCGTACATCCGCAGCCGCGGCTGGCAGACCGTCATTGCCGAAAGCACAGCGGAAGCGGCGCGTCAGGTTGCCGAAGCAGGCGATCCGTCCACGGCTGCCATTGCCAGCGCCGTGACCGCGCAGCTGCACGGGCTGCAGGTGCTCGACCACGACATCAACGAAAGCGCCGGCAACACAACCAAGTTTGCCGTGTTCTCGCGCGAAAAGCGCGAATCCGGCGCGGAGAACGGCCAGTTCATCCTGCTTTTCACCGCCCGCAACGAGGCCGGCTCCCTCGCCAAGGCGATCAACGTCATCAGCAACCACGGATTCAACATGACCGCCCTGCGCAGCCGCCCGGTGCGCGAACAGGCGTGGCAGTACTACTTTTACGTCGAGGCCGAGGGCAACGTCGATTCGCCCGCGGGACAGGCCATGCTGCGCGATCTTGCCGCGCAGTGCGATGCGTTAAAGGTCGCCGGCACATTCTCCCGTCCGGTCGATCTGCGGCAGGAGGAACGGATATGATCGTACACGTTGCGCCCAAAAGCGGCGCTTATGACATTGTGCTCGAGCGCGGCTGCCTGTCGCACGCGGGCGAACTGCTCGACCTTGCGCGTCGCGTGCTGATCGTCACGGACGACGGCGTCCCGGCGCAGTACGCGCGAACGCTGGCCGCGCAGTGCCTGCACCCCGAAATTCTCACCGTGGCGCAGGGCGAGGGCAGCAAAAGCCCCGGCACGCTCACGCAGCTTTTGAGCCGGATGCTTGCGCTCGGCTTTACACGCGGCGACTGCGTGGCGGCAGTCGGCGGCGGCGTGGTCGGCGATCTGGCAGGCTTCGCCGCCGGGATCTACATGCGCGGCATTGATTTTTACAACATTCCCACCACCGTCCTCTCGCAGGTGGATTCCTCGGTCGGCGGCAAAACGGCGGTCAATCTGGACGGCGTCAAGAATATCGTCGGCGTTTTTCACCAGCCGAAAAAGGTACTCATCGATCCGCAAACACTGCAAACACTGCCGCCGCGGCAAATCTCCAACGGACTTGCGGAAGCGGTCAAAATGGCGCTGACGAGCGATGCGGCGCTGTTTGCTCTGTTTGAGCGCACGGACGATCCGCTCGGGCAGATCGACACAATTATCGAACGCGCACTGCGGATCAAAGCGGACGTCGTCACGCGTGACGAAACCGAACAGGGGCTGCGCAAAATACTCAATTTCGGCCACACGATCGGCCACGCGATCGAAAGCTTTGAAGGACTGCACGGGCTGTACCACGGCGAATGCGTCGCGCTCGGAATGCTGCCGATGTGTGCGGACGATGTGCGCGCGCGGCTGCTCCCCGTTTTGCGCCGCCTGGCGCTGCCGACCGCGCTGACCATAGATCCGCAGCGCGTCATGGACGCCATGCTGCACGACAAAAAAATGCAGCGCGGCGGCAAAATCACCGCTGTTTACGTCCCGGCTGTGGGACAGTTCGCGCTCAAAGACGTCCCGGCGGATGCGCTGCGCGCGGCGCTCGACCGGCTCCCCAAGGAGGAAAATAAATGAAAAATACATTCGGCAGCGCCGTCACGGTGACCCTGTTCGGCGAAAGTCACGGCGGCGCGATCGGCGCGGTACTCGACGGCGTCGCGCCCGGGATTGCGGTCGACCCGGCATTCATCGCCGCGCAGCTCACATTGCGCCGGCCCGCGGGCAAAATCGGCACCGCGCGGCATGAAACAGACCATTTTGAAATCGTCAGCGGCGTGTTTGAAGGCAAAACGACCGGAACGCCGGTGTGCATCCTGATCCCGAACACAGACGCCAAAAGCAAAGATTACGCCAAAACCAAAGACCTGCCGCGCCCGGGACACGCGGATTACACCGCACGGTGTAAATATCACGGGTTCGAGGATTATCGCGGCGGCGGCCATTTCAGCGGCCGGCTGACGGCGGCGCTTGTGGCGGCAGGCAGCATTGCGCTGACTGCGCTCGCTTCCAAAGGGATCCGCATCGGCACGCACATCGCCCGGTGCGCCGGCGTGGAAGATCGTCCTTTCGGCGACCCTGCAGCCGACGTCCGCACGCTGGCCGGCATGCCTTTCGCCGTGCTCGACAACGCGGCGGCGGACGCTATGCGCAGCGCCATCGAATCGGCGGCCGCTGCGGGCGACAGCGTCGGCGGCGTGCTGGAAACAGCGGTCACCGGCATGCCCGCGGGCGTCGGCGAGCCGTGGTTCGACACCGTGGAGGGTCTGCTCGCGCACGCAATATTCAGCATCCCTGCCGTCAAGGGCGTACAGTTCGGCGGCGGATTCGACATGGCAGACATGCCCGGCAGCACATTCAACGACGCGTTCCGCTTCGACGGCGGCAAAGTCGTCACCGCCACCAACCACAACGGCGGCGTCAACGGCGGCATCACCAACGGCATGCCCATTCTCATGCGCACCATGGTCAAGCCCACGCCATCGATCTATCGCCCGCAGCAAACCGTGGATCTTGCTGCCGGAACGGATGCGGTACTCACCATCGAAGGGCGGCATGATCCGGCCATCCTGCACCGTGCGCGTGTCGTAGTGGACAGCATGACCGCGCTGACGCTGTGGGATCTGCTCGCGGTGCGGTACGGCACAGACAGTTTCGGAGGCGGCAAATGATGGAGTACGGCTGCATTGCACGCAAACTCGGCCACAGCTTTTCGCGCGATATCCACGCGCAGATCGACAATTACGATTACCGCCTGCAGGAGGTCGCGCCCGAAGCTTTGGGCGAATTTCTGACACAGCGGAATTTTCGCGGGATCAATGTCACGATCCCCTACAAACAGGACGCCATCGCGTATCTGGATTCGATCAGCGACACGGCCAGAGCGATCGGCGCGGTCAATACGATCGTCCGGCGCGGCGATCGGCTCGAAGGACACAACACCGACTTCGG
>CAMOCU010000171.1 GCA_946610835.1 uncultured Clostridia bacterium
CGCGGGCCGGCAGGAAGGCATGCCGTATGCCGTTTTGGAAGCGGCGTACTGCGGGCTGCCGCTTGTGCTCAGCGCGATTGCGCCGCATAAAAGCCTGGCGCTGCCGGGTGTGCGGTACTTTCCGCCGGAGGACGCCGATGCACTGCTCCGGGCGGTGATGCAGACGCAGGACGATGCGTATGCGCACCGGCGGCGCGAAACGGTACTGCGCCGTTTTTCACTCGCGCAGTGGACGCGGGATGTGCAGACGCGGCTGCTCGCGCAGGAATCGGCAGAGCGACCAGAGAAATGATCCTGTGAAAGGAATGGAGAACAGATCATGAACAATAACGAAAACACAAACACCGGTGTGCAGATCAATGTGGCATATCTGGCGAAAATGCTGCTTAAGAAATGGTGGATCATTTTGCTGTCCATCGTCGTATTCGGCGCGCTTGGATTTGGATTCGCGGAATTGACAAAGACCGTGGACTATTCCTCTGATATCTCGTTCGTTGTGACGAACCGCCAGTTTTCCAATGAGAATTCCGAGGAGTTTTACTCCAGCAGCGACCTGAGCGCGTCGATCACCATGGCCAACACATACAAATACATTCTCAAAAGCCGCACCATGTGCGAAAAAGTGGCGCAGGCAAGTTCCTATCAAACCACGGCCGAGCAGGTGAGCAAGGCGATCTCCATGACCATCGTCAACAACACCAACATCATCACCATGACGATCACCACTGCAAGCGCGGCGAAATCTTATGATTTGGCGCTCGCTGTGGTCAATCATTACAGCGAGATCGTAGAAAAGTCGGGCTATCCGAATTCCAGCATTGCGATTTGTGAATATCCCGTTGCGGCGGAAAAACCGAATACGGACATTTCCGCGCTGATGTATTGTCTGGTCGGCGCGTTTGTCGGCGCCATGCTCGCGTTTATTGTCATCACCATTCAAAATATTCTGCGCAATACGATCCAGAGCGCCGACGACATTCAGAACCGTCTGGATATGCGGCTGCTCGGCGTGGTCGGCAAAACAGCGCTGCGCGGCGGCAAGAACGCGTCCAAGTCTTTGCTGATGGACGGCAATAACACCGGCTTCTCCTTTGTCGAAACATACAAGGTCATGCGCACCAAAATCGAGAGCATTGCTGCCAAAAACCGATACAAGGTGTTTCTGGTTTCCAGCGCAGGGGAGAGCGAGGGCAAGACCACCGTCTCCGCCAATCTGGCGATCGCTTTGGCGCAAAACGGACATTCTGTGCTGCTGATCGACGCCGATTTGCGCAAACCGTCCATTTGCAAACTGCTCGGCCTGACCAACAGCCGCGAAAACAAAGGGCATGGCTTGTCAGATGTTTTGTCCGGCGGCAGCAGTATGGAGCAGGCGATCCGCTATATTGAAAAGCACAAGATTTTCCTGCTTGCCGGAACGGCTTCCGTGGCGGATCCGTCGGAAATGCTTTCCATGCCGCAAATGGATAAGTTGCTGCGCACACTGCGCACAGAATTTGATTTTATTTTGATCGATACGGCGCCTGCAGGCGTGGTGACAGATGCGTCTGTTTTGGCCAACGATGCCGATGCGGCGCTGCTGGTGATCCGGGAGGATCACACGCCGATCGAAAAGATTCTCAACACGATCGACGATCTTTCCGCCGGTAAGAGCGAGCTGATTGGCTGCGTGCTGAACAACGCGTCCTACAGCGCGGGCAAATCTTACGGCCGCTACGGCCAGCGGTACGGCCACGGCCGCAGTTACGGCTACAGCCGCTATGGCCGTTACGGGTACGGTTACGGAACGAACGACACTTACGCGGAACCGATGCAGGACTGGGGAGAATAAGCATATGCGCATCATCATTATGGGACTTGGCAAGCTGGGGATTACGCTGACCGAGCAAATTGCCGATGAGGGGCACGATGTGACTGTTGTAGATACCAACGCAAAGCTTGTGGAAAACACGGTCAACCATTTTGACGTGATGGGCGTTGTCGGCAGCGGCGCGGACGCGGCTGTTCAGCAGGAAGCGGCGGTGGACAAGAGCGACGTATTCATTGCCGCGACCGCGTCGGACGAGCTGAATATCCTTGCGTGTCTGATCTCCCGGCGGCTCGGTGCGCGGCACACCATTGCCCGCGTCCGCAATCCGGAGTATTCCCGCCAGCGCGGTTTTCTGCGGCACGAGCTGGGAATCAGTATGCTGGTCAATCCGGAGCTGGATACGGCGCACGAAATATCGCGCATCATCCAGTTTCCCTCCGCTATGAAGGTGGAAAAGTTCGCCAAAGGGCGTGTCGATCTTGCCGAAATTGCCGTCAAAAGCAACAATCCGCTGTGCGGACATTATATACGCGACATCAATTCCAAATTCCGATCCAATGTGCTGGTTTGCGCTGTCATTCGCGGCGACAAGGCCATGATCCCGACAGGCGATTTTTGCCTGCAGGAGGGCGACCGGATCACGCTGACTGCATCGCACGGCGAGCTTTCCGCGTTTTTCAAAACGCTGGGCATTCTGAAAAAACGTGTCAAGTCCGTCATGATTATCGGCGGCGGCAAGATCGCCTATTATCTTGCCGAGCAGTTGGGCCGGATCGGGATCGCAGTCAAGATCATCGACAAAAACCGCGACCGCTGCCGCGAACTGGCCGAAAAGCTTCCGAAAGCTTCCATCATTCTTGCGGACGGTTCCGACAGCGACGTGCTGACTGAGGAAGGGCTCAACGGCATGGACGCCTGCGTGACGCTGACGGGCATGGATGAACAAAACATCATCATTTCTTTGTTTGCGGCGGGCAGCGAGGTAGAAAAAGTCATCACTAAAGTCAATCGGCCCTCGCTTGTCAAAATGTTCACGGCTATGGGACAGGAGAGTGTGATCTCTCCGCGGTATATTGCCGCGGCAAATATTCTGTCATATTTGCGCGCGCGATCCAATTCCGGCGGCAGCCACGTCTGCACCATGTATAAAATTTCTGACAACATGGTTGAGGCGATCGAATTTACCGCCGCGGAGAATTTCAACGCATTTGGTATCCCGCTCAAAAAGCTGCGGCTGAAAAACGGGATCCTGATCGGATGTATCATCCGGGATAACAAGGTGATTTTCCCGCACGGCGACAACACGATTGAGCTGCGCGACAGCGTAGTGGTCATCACGACGAATCAAGCGCTGTCCGATCTGCGGGACATTTTGGCGGAGAATTGATTCCGGGCAGCGTGTGCGCCGCGGCTCATGCGGTGCTGCCTTTATTATTGGAGTACGTATGAATTACAAAATGGTTCTTTACCTCATCGGCCAGCTGCTGCGTGTGGAGGGGCTGCTGATGTTTTTGCCGCTGCTGTGCGCCGCGGTGTATCGCGAGGGAACGCTGACCGCGTTTCTTGTCCCGGCCGTGCTGTTGATCGCTGTCGGTTCGGTGCTGACGTTTCGCATGCCGGACAGGCGCGAAATCTACGCCAAAGAGGGTTTTGCCATCGTGGGACTGTCGTGGATTCTGCTTTCCGTGTTCGGTGCGCTGCCGTTTATGCTCAGCGGTGCGATCCCGCATTTTGTGGACGCGCTGTTTGAAACGGCGTCCGGTTTGTCCACAACGGGAGCGTCTATTTTGCGCAACATAGAAGTGCTGCCGCGCTCGGTGCTGTTCTGGCGTTCATTCACGCACTGGATCGGCGGCATGGGAGTGCTGGTGTTTACGCTTGCGGTGCTGCCGAAATCCAACGAGCGTACGCTGCGGCTGATGCATGTGATGCGCGCGGAGGTGCCCGGCCCGTCGGTGGGCAAGCTTGTTTCACGCGTTAAGACCACGGCGCGGATTCTGTACGGCATGTATATTGCGTTGACCGTTTTGGAATTTCTGCTGCTGTGGGCAGGGCGGATGGATCCGTTCGATGCGCTGTGCAATGCGTTCGGCACAGCGGGAACGGGCGGCTTCGGCCTGTGGAACGACAGCATTGCCCATTACCACAGTGCGTACACAGAGTGGGTCATGAGCATTTTTATGATTCTGTTTAGTTTGAATTTCAATCTCTATTATCTTCT
>CAMOCU010000172.1 GCA_946610835.1 uncultured Clostridia bacterium
GTGATCGAAGAACCCATGGCGGCGGCGATCGGCGCGGGTCTGCCTGTGGGTGACGCGACCGGCAGCATGGTTGTCGACATCGGCGGCGGCACGTCGGACGTGGCGGTCATCTCGCTGGGCGATATTGTGACGTCCCGTTCGGTTCGTGTGGCGGGCAATCTGTTCGACGAGGCCATCATTTCTTATATCAAAAAGAAATACAACCTGCTCATCGGCGACCGTACCGCGGAGGAGATCAAAATCAAGATCGGCTCGGCTTATCCGTACGACGGCGAAGGCGCCATGCACGTCAAGGGGCGCAACCTCATGGATGGTCTGCCGAAAGATGTGGAGATCACGTCCGACGAGGTGCGCGAGGCGTTGGCAGATCCGGTCACTTCGATTCTTGACGCGGTTAAAATGACGCTTGAAAAAACGCCGCCTGAACTTGCGTCCGACATCATTGATCACGGCATCATGCTCACCGGCGGCGGCGCGCTGCTGCGCGGGCTGGATCGGCTGATCGCGGACGAAACACACATTCCCGTCGTCGTGGCCGAAAAGCCGCTGGACTGCGTGGTGGACGGAACGGGCATCTGTCTTGAAAGCACGTCGCTTGTCAAATTCGGCGGCAAAAGGTAACGCGGTATGAAACAGTTTTTCAAAAGCTACACATTCAAGGCGTTTCTGGCCGTGCTGGCCGTGCTGCTGTGCGGTTCGGCGCTTGCGGCGCTGACCATGGAAAAAGAATCTCCCTTTACCTCGGCGGTCAGCTTTGTCTTTACGCCCGTCAACCGGGCGGCGGCCAAAGCGGCGTCGGGTCTGGGGCGGCTGCGGTTGTATTTTCGTTCGGCCGCGTATTACAAAGGACAGGCAGAAGACCTGGAAAAGAAACTTGCAGAAAGCCGGGAAAAGGTCGTGGATTATGAGCAGCTGCAGCAGAAGCTGGAGCTGTACGAAAAGTTTCTGGAGATCAAAGAGGAACACCCCGATTACAAATTCTGCCCCGCGGCCAACATTTCCTCCGACGCGTCCGATCTGTACGGCACCATGACGCTCAACCGCGGCTCCGTGCATGATGTGCACGTCAACGACCCCGTGATTTACGAAAAATACCTTGTGGGCGTGGTGACAGCGGTAAGCCCCACCCAGTGTACGGTCAGCACGCTGCTCAACCCGTCCGTATTCGTCAGCGCATATGAGATCCGCACGCGCGAGGCGGGATATGTGGAAACGACCGCGTCCATGGCGGACAACGGTCTGGTACGCATGGCGGGCGCGGCGCGCACAACGGCCATGTCGACCGGAGGCATTGTCTGCACCAGCGGTACAGGCGGCATTTTTCCGAAAGATCTGCTGATCGGTGAGATCACGGAAATCACAGATGCAACGGAAAATATTTCGTCCTACGCCATCATCCGGCCGTATGTCGAATTCGACAATCTGATCGACGTATTCATCATTACCAACTTTACGAGTTGAAAGACTATGGTTACACAGCAGGAGTTTGAAAACAAAAACATTTACATACGCCGACTGTGTCTGGCGGGCATTCTGCTTGCCGCGGCGCTGCTGCAAAACACGACAGGGCTTTTGCCCGCGCCGTTCGGTGTGCGTGCGCTGCCGCTGATTCCGGCGGTGGTGTGCACATCTATGTTTGAGCGGGAACTGCCGGGCATGTTCTTCGGCGCGGCTGCCGGGCTGTTTTGGGACATGTCGTCCGCAACGGGCGGCCATTTCCATGCGATTATCCTGACAGCGATCGCCTTCACCTGCGGCGCGCTGATCACGCATCTGATGCGCAACAATTTCATCACGGCTGCGCTGCTTTCCGCAGGCGGTCTGCTGCTGCATGCGCTGTGCTGCTTTGTCAAGGATCTTGTAATCGGCGGTCATCTGGACGGCGCGTATAAGATCCTGACGTTTTAATTTCCCGCCGTTCTGTATTCCCTTTTGTTCCTGCCCCTTTGCTATTTCCCGATCCGTGCGCTGGAAAAGCATTTCAGCGACCGGTAAATGTGTATTTGATCTGATCGAAAAGAGGTGACTTCGCTCTATGGATCGCATATCCAACCGCGGTCGGCTGATTGCGCTGTTTGCAATCCTCGGCGGAATTTTTCTGCTGTTTTTCTGCACGCTGGTCAAAATTCAAATCGTGGATGCGGAGCAGTACTCCGCCGTGGGGTCGATTTCTTCGCGCACGTCCGTAATCAAGGCGACGCGGGGCGAACTCCTCGACCGCAACGGCAATCCGCTGGTGACGAACCGCCAGGGCAATTCCGTGGTTTTTGAAAGCGCAAATTTCCCTGCGTCGGACAGCGAGCGCAACGCGCTGATCTACAGCCTGATCCGTCTGTTTGAAATCAACGGCGAGGAATGGATCGACAATCTGCCCATTGTAATGCAGCCCAACGGCGCATATACATACGCCGAGGATCGCGAATACGACATTGCCGTGATGAAGGGCAGGGACTTGCTCAATCTCAACAGCTATGCCTCGCCCCAAAACTGCATGGACGCGCTGATTGCCATGTTTCACCTTGAAGATTACAGCCCGGCGGACGCGCGCAAGATCGCATCCGTCCGGTACGAGATGCTGCGTCTGTCGTTTTCACCGAGCTATCCGTACACATTCGCCCGGGATGTGTCGACCAAGCTGGTTGCCAAAATCAAAGAGAACAGCGCCTATTACAAGGGCGTGACGGCGGAGATCGAATCCTACCGCGAGTATGCCGACGGTACGATCGCGCCGCACATTCTGGGCGTGGTGGGCGCCATCAGCGCCGAAGAATATGCCGCACTCAAGGATGAGGGATACGGCATGAACGACGTGATCGGCAAAAGCGGGCTGGAAAGCGCCGAAGAAAAATATCTGCGCGGCGTGGACGGCAAGCGGCTTGTGTCGACCAATGCCGACGGCACCAAAACATCGACCGTCATCGAGCCGCCGCAGCAGGGCAACACGATCATTTCCACAATCGACAGCCACCTGCAAAAAGTGGTGCAGGATTCGCTGGCCGAAACGCTCAATTCCATTCCCAAGCCCATCCCTTCCGCCGGAGCGGCTGTGGTGATTAAAGTCAATACCGGCGAGGTTCTGGCCTCTGCCACATACCCGTCGTACGACAACAATACCTACGCCGAGGATTATGAGGAGCTTGCCGCCATGACGGACAGCCATCCGCTGTACAACCGCGCGCTGCTGAGCACATATGAGCCGGGCTCTACGATCAAAATGTCCGTTGCGCTTGCCGCGCTCGAAGAGGGTGTGATCACAGAAGATACGCGTGTGTTCTGCAGCGGTACATACAACTATTTGGGTCAGGATTTCAAATGCGAACAGGCGCATTCCACATCGTACCAAAACGTCATTACAGCACTGTGCGAATCCTGCAACTCCTTCTTTTACGACTGCGGTAAAAATCTCGGTTATGCCAAGATGAACGAGTACCGCACCATGCTCGGCCTCGCGCAGCGCACGGGCATCGAGCTGAGCGAGGCGGTCGGTTCGATGGACAGCCCTGAATACAGAGCGTCGCTCAACCAGCCGTGGTACGCCGGATATAACATCCAGACCGCCATCGGGCAGGGCAACCTTTTTACACCCATCCAGCTGGCAAATTACTGCGCAATCATTGCCAACGGCGGCACGCGCTACAGTCTGCATTTTATCAAATCCATCAAAAGTTACGATTATTCCGAAACGGTGCTCGAAAAGGTGCCGGAGGTGCTGGGCAAGGCGGGATTCAAACCGGAAAACATCGACATTGTCAAGCGCGGCATGTACCGTTTCTGCAAAGTGGGATACGGCGCAAAGTATTTCCGTGAGCTGCCTGTGGAAGTGGCGGGAAAAACCGGAACCAGCCAGGCATTCTGGACAGGCTCCGACGGCAGACGCGTGCGCATCAACAACGCTTTTTTCGTGTCCTTTGCACCGTACGACGATCCGGAGATCGCGCTGTGCATCATGGGCGAGGGCGTATCCACCTCAACATCGCTGCTTCCCATTGCAGCAGATATCTACGATTACTATTTCTCTACCG
>CAMOCU010000173.1 GCA_946610835.1 uncultured Clostridia bacterium
CAAGCTTGCCGGCGGAGCGCTGGACAACGCGGAGACGATCGGAAAGATGAAGGACGGCGTATGCCTGATCAACACCTCCCGCGGCGCGAACGTGGACGAGGACGCGCTGCTTGCCGCTCTGGAATCCGGCAAGGTGCGCGCAGCGGGGCTTGACGTTTGGGCGGAGGAGCCGTCGAAGAATCACGCGCTCTATGCCCACCCGATGGTCGCCTGCACGCCGCACATCGGTGCGCAGACCGTCGAGGCGCAGAAGCGCATCGGCGCCGAGATCGTGGATATCATCAGCAAGTTCTGACGATCCGGGACAACGATACCGCAAAAAGAAGGTGAGCCGTTTTACGGCTCACCTTCTTCGTTGTCCGCGAGATTCATGATCGACACTTCGAACGCCGTGCGCTCCTCGGGACCGGTGTCGAGCTGCTTGGTGTAGGTGCGGCTCTGTACGCGCCCCTCAAAGGTCAGGCGGTCGCCCACGGACATCTGCGCCACTTGTGCGGCGACCTGTCCCCAGGCAATGGCCGGCAGATAGTCGGCGCGTCCGTAGCGGCGGTTGACCGCCAGAATGATATCACAGATGCTGCGGCCCAAGGGCGTCCGCCGCAGCACCGGCTGCTTGCACAAAACGCCCGAGAGCCGGATCCGGTTGAAATGCGTGCCGTCGCCCGGCTCCAGCGTCTGGGCAAGCACGGTCAGGATCAGTCGGCTGCCCTCGCCGCTTTTATTATTGAACGAGCGCAGCTGCCCGGTGACGCGGATGCTGTCTCCCGCACGGACCGGCCGCTCCCGCAGCAGCTCCTCCCCGGCTACGATCACGGGCAGATCCGCCTGTCCCGACAGCCGGTCCACCCGCAGCCGGAATTTATCAAAGCGCCGCCCGTGGTTTTCATGGGAAAACACCGGCGCCTCCGCTGCAATGCCCCAAAGCTCCACATAGTTCTGGCTTCCTTCCATAGCGTACCCCTCACAATGTTTCGTTGCTGTATCCTATGAGCGGCGGAGGGCGAGTATGCCGTGCCGGAAGCGTTGACGCACTGCAGCAAAACCGTTATAATCATAAAAAACGAAGGAGCGGGCACCATGGAATCTTACCTGTTGAAAAAAGGCATGCAGTTGTTCAATCCGTTGTTCAGAGAGATTCTTGTCCGGATATTCAATCCGGAAAGGATTTTCCATATTCCGTGTCTGGAAATAGGAATCTTTTTCCGTTACCCGGGCATCCACTTCAATCAGCCAACCGTCTTGTTCTATTTCCACCCGATGCGCCCCGACTTCTACTTTTTCGCATAACTGATAGATACCTTTATATGCTCCGTTATAGAATAGCTCCGCAAAACATGAATGAGGAGTCCATCCCAAATTGGTTTGTTCTGACATTCTGAAAGCCAGCGCATTGCGTAGCATGGTGCTATCAAAATAATTGGCGAGCAGAACCCATTTCCTGGCTTCCGGCATACCACACAAGGAATGGTTCTGACTCAGTTTGAGCGCAAAAGGACGTTTCGGGCATTCCGCCGTACTATTCCCGCGCAATTTGATTTTAGCCATTTCGTCCCGATAGACCATATGCGTAGAATCGGTTAACTCAAAGAGACAGGGTTCGTCTTCTTTTTGCAAGAATTCATACGCCACGGCACATTCAATCCTCACTTTAGGAATGGTTTGTAGTGATACATCAGAATGGCAACCAGTACAACCCGTCATAAAGAGCATGATTGAGAAAATCCATAATAGTTCCTTTTTCATTGTCCTAATAGTTTTCATTAAACAAATCGCACCGCCAAACTTCATCGTTTGACGGTGCAAAAGTACTGCAATTAATCGTGGTGTACAAATTCCTAAATTTTGAAAATTCTTGGGATTATTATTTCTTATGGAAATCTATAAAATTTGGATGTCGTTGTTCCTAATGACGTTTCCAATATGACAAAGGAAAGACCATATGGTACTCCGCCTGACGGATCAGGGAAGTGGTCCAACCGCTGTCCATTACTATTGCATACATAGATTTCATTAACCTGCAGACAGCCTGTATAATCCTTTCCCGGGCTACTGATCCGGATGACGTACTGTCCCGGACGAGTTATCGGATAGATGATCGTACCGCTTTCAAAATCATAATACGTTTCGGTCATTCTTTCTTTTTGACACTCTTGGATAACTACATACGAGTCCGTGCCCGCATCCTTTTCAATGTGTAAGGTATTGCCGATTAATGTAGCCCTAATTTGGTTTGGGTCAAACGGATCAGGGGTACTCCCCTTCGGACCATCCCCATAACTAAACTCAACCCTGGACTCCATTAGGGGAATATCAATCGAGTTGGCATAACACAAACTGCCGATGCCAGCAATCCAGAAAATGATAAGCAATAGTCTACGCATATCTGTCACAAGTTATGGTTTGTAATGTTTTATGCAGTTCCTTGACGCTTACGCCAAGTCGCTTTGCAATGATATATTTGTCTTTGCCTATTCCACTTTCCGCGCGGAACAGGATTTCCGCTATCTCCGCATAAGTAAAGCCAATCAGTATTAGTACGCTGATACGGATTTCCCGCTCTGACAAGCCTTTTTGTTCCAATTTATCTGCTATACCGTTTAGGTTTGCATTACAAATGGCACAGAACTGTGCATAGTTATTCAAATGCAGGTCTTCCCGCAGGTTCGTACTTTTCTTTAGTTTGCGACACTGCAGCTCTATAGAGTTGATTCGTTTACGGCGATACCAGAACCACCAAGCCAATATGGAACCAAGCATGATTATTCCAGTGATTGCACCCCAAATCCATCCCACATGGTGCTTGGGTGCTCGGGAGTCTTGCAAAGCCTGTTCTGCCATTTGCATTGCTATAATCCAATCTGGATTATTGCGTTCCAATTTTTGCTGTATATCGCTGCGCGTAGCTGCCAAAAACCTTATATCATCCGCGATAGCCGTGCTGTCACAATGCGTCAATATATAATAAGCATCGTCTAAATATCTCGGATTATCTGTCTTTTGCACTACCCGTTCTGCGTAATATACAGCCGAATCATTGTTGCAGATGAAGGTAAAAGCCTGCGCTCGCAACATATCGAAATATACCGAATTCAACGGCTTTTGTTGCGTATAATACAATACCGAATCATACTCCTCGACATATAGACATGCAGCTGCCCTGCTCTCTGATATTTTCAGGCGTACTGCATCATCGGAACACAACCCAAGCGCCGAATCAGTCAACTGCATTGCCGCCTCTTTATGTCCCGTTACCGCTTGTTCCCACGCCATGTTGTTTAGCGCAAACGCATATGCTGTTGTGTCCGCTGCTTTGGAAAAAAGACAGGCTGATTGTTCATAAAGATCATATGCCAACTCATGCCGCTCCCCCATACGACACATAGTAGCCATATTACTATAAGCCCGCCCTTGAATAGCGTACTCGGGGGTATTGCATCTCGTCGCTGAGATGAACGCTTCCACCGCTTCAATCGGACGCCCTGACTCCCGCAATGCTCGCCCTGAACGATAATAAGATTCCGCATCCGGCGAAGTACAAGAAAGAAGATAAGCCGGCGCAATCAACCATAATATGTGTCTTTTCACCCACAAAACGCTGCAAAGGTACTGCTTTATACTGAATAATGCAAATTAATGACTTGGGAAATATATTGGGATTTTTCCTTGTTATCCTATATTTGTTGCAAAGGTACAAAGAATTTTTGGAATATACAAATATATATAAAAGTATTTTTGATTTTTACAAATTTTAATACACATGTGGGCAGAAAAACGCACATAAAAACGTTGTCAGTGCCAGCGAATGAAACAAACGGCATATCATGCCGGGGAAAAGAAGAAAGAAATATGCAAATAAATCAATGTGTTTTTTTCTAAAAAAACGTAAAAAATAATCAGACTCTTGCGTATGTCAAAAAAAAGCAGTACCTTTGCACCGTTTTTCGGAAAGTAGCGAAAACATCTCGCGGTGTTAGCACATCGGTAGTGCATCGGCTTCCCAAGCCGAGGAGGCGGGT
>CAMOCU010000174.1 GCA_946610835.1 uncultured Clostridia bacterium
AGCCTATGGCTGACGCTGATCGAAAAAGGCACCGTTCTGCCGGACGGCAGCATCAGCTTTTTGTTCAAAAACGGAACGGAGATTTTGGCGGCGGAATAACGGTTTCTTATTGCCGGGAGCCTGCGTGTTTGCGCATATACTCTACTGTTTTATACAGCGTTTCTCCTTGGAAAATCTTATCCAGATTATCTGCAAAATTCAAGCCGTATTTTCGATGCAAATGTTCAAGCACAGCGGACAATGCGGTTTCTTTATTTGTATCGTTATCGGGGAAAAGATCCTCTAACCGCATTTGTACCATCGGTGTGTCGGTCAAATGATACAGACCGACGCCGATCAGGCGAACCGGTTTTTTCGGCGCCTGCTCCAGCAGATCCAGCGCATGCGAATAAATCGCCATTGCGGATCGTGTGGCCGGAACAGCTTCAGAACGGGTTATGCTTTTCATGTCCGAGTATGTGAGCTTCAGCGTAACACCTTCGCCGTACAAGTTGACGCGCTTTGCCCGTCGTTCCACGCTCATGGAGAGTAAGAACAGAACGTCCCGGAGAAACCCGTAATCCTCCGTATCCGCTTGAAACGTCAGTTCCCGGCTGATGGATTTTGCGTCCTCCGGTTGGTAGGGACTTACCTTGCGGTCATCTTTGCCGAACGCCAGCTGTGTCAGCCACTGTCCTTGTTTGCCGAGCAGACGGAGAACGTCCTTCCGGCGCTGCTGCATATCCCGTACCGTATGAATTCCGAAGCTGTGCAGCTTTTCGGCGGTCTTCTCACCGACGGTATAGAGGACGCGGACGTCGCGATCTTCAATCAGTCGGACGAAAGCTTCGGCGGTCGGGATCTCAAAATACCCGTCCGGTTTTTTCTCTTCGCTCGCGATCTTTGCGGCCGACTTGCAGTATGCGATGCCGATAGAGCAGGTAAGCCCCAGTTCATTGCGTGTGCGTTCTTTGATTGTGCGTGCAAAGTCACACGCCTTTTCCCAAGTGCCTGCCGTTTTCGTGACGTCCAGATACGCTTCATCTAACGCGATATACTCCGACGCCGTAGCGTAGGTGTTCCAGATTTCATGGAGTTGTGCAGAAACGGCTCTGTACTTTTCAAAGTTCGGGTGCATATAGATGCCGTCCGGACACAGGCGATAGGCTTCTTTGATATTCATGGCAGAATGCACGCCGAATTTGCGGGCGGCGTAACTGCATGTAGCGACGACGCCTCTTTCGTGCGGTAATGATCCGATAATCAGCGGTTTGCCGCGCAAAGCGGGGTTGTCGCGCATTTCAACGGAGGCGTAGAAAGCATCCATATCCACATGGATAATGATTTGTTTCACTTCAATGCCTCCTAAAAGATCACGCGTTTTGTGTCAAAACCATTACGATAGTTATGGCGATACTCGGCAGAACAATGAGTATGGTGTTGCGGATCATGCGCCGCCGCAGCTTTTTCCACTGCGCCGCGGTCATTTCCTGGACACGCGGAATTCGCAGAAGGCTGAGCACAACCGATGCGGAGAAAAAGATGAAATATGTGTTGATGGCAAACAGGTACGCTGCGCCGCCCAACATTGCCCATTGGTGCGTGGCAATGGCATAGCCGCAGGTACACAGAGGCGGCATCAAAGCGGTGGCAATGGCTACGCCGGGGATAATATTGTTTGCCTTATCCTTGCGCGTTTGCCCGATGATGCCTGCTATACCGCCGGCAATCGCGATCAGCACGTCAAAGAAGGTCGGCTGAGTGCGGGCGATCAATTGCGCAGTGGCCGTCTTGATCGGCGTGAGTGCGAAATAGATCACGGCGGTCAGCACGCTGATTACAATTTGAAACGCAAACCCGATCGCGTGTCGGCGTACCAGCGGCGCATTATTGGAAACAGAGCCATACGCAATGGCCAGAATACTGCCCATCAGCGGCGAAATCAACATGGCGCCGATGATCACAGCAACGGAGTCTGTGTTCAACCCGACGGAGGCGATTACGATTGCACAGATCATTACACACATATTTGTGCCTGTGACCTTGCCGCCCGACAGCAGCCGTTCGCGGATTTCCTCATGTGCCGCCGCATCCTCTGTGATGGAGAATATACGGCGCAGCGTCTGCTTGACCGGCTCGAAACCGTCTTCCCGAAGCCGTCGCAGCATACCCGTTGCGGCAGCTGTTTTGTTTTCTGTTTTGTGCATTTGTTTTACTCCTTTTGGAAGCGCATCAAATTATGAGAGCGTGTATAAGGTTAGATCCGAAACGATCGGGAAATGATCGGACGGATATCGGCCGTCATAGCGGTCTGTAACCACATGGTAAGCGGCGGAATAGCCGTTTGTTTTTAAGAAAAGGATGTGATCGATCGGCAGTTCTCCGACCGTACTCAGCTTATAATAACCGTGGAAGCTGCCGATATTGCTTGTCTCAGGGCTGACAGACATGCTGTCCACGAACCCCGCGTCGATCAGCGTTTGATAGGCTTCCGTATTTGCTTTGCAGTTGAAATCGCCGAGGATGACGACAGGCAGATCCGGCGCATATGCTTTGGCTTTTTTAATCACCAGGGCGGCAGAACGTTCGCGGCTTTCCACAGACAGATGATCCCAGTGCGAGTTAAACACAGCGAAGGAAAAACTGCTGTCCTTTTCACGCAGCACCGACCAGGAGCAGATACGGTGGAAGCGGGAACGCCACGTGCGGGAAGGTACGTCCGGCGTATCCGAAAACCAAAAAGTACCACCGTCGATCTTTTCAAAGCGATCTGTGCGGTAGAATACGGGCGAAAATTCACCGCCCTGCACACCGTCGTCACGCCCGACCCCAACAAACGCATAGTCCGGCAGTGCATCGGCTATACGCTGCATCCAGTCGAGGTTTGCTTCCTGTAAGCCGAACACGTCCGGAGCAACACTGCGAATGCTGGCAACCACACCCGGTGCGCGTTTTTCGTGTCGATTTCGTCCCGTATCAAACACATAAACATTATAACTCATGATGCGTACGTCGAGCGTTTGCGCATTGGAGGGTAAGGCCATCTGTGCCTGCGGCGGCACAGCGGCAATCAGCCCAAACAGTGACAGGAAAGCGGCAATGAACCGCTGCAGGAAGGCCATCGTGTAACTCCCCCTCTATGTTCGTTATTTGCACCAAATGTGCCAGTACGGCGCTTTCGGCATATCGCCGCCGCCAAGATAGGCGCGAATCACGTTTCTGTGAATACCGATCAAACAGCCGAAAGACAGCAGGAACAGACCGAAGACAATAAGGCGAATGATACGGAGCACACGCTTTTTGGCCTTTTTCTTGACTTCTTTCTTTTTGTTTTCCACAGCAGTTTTTACAGCGGTTTCCACGGCAGTCTTGGCTGTTTCTGTAAGTTCTGTCTTGATCGCTTCTTTTGTTTTTTCTTTCATGTATGTCATTCTCCTTCCCCGAAATCATGCGGCTTGCCACTTGACAAATATGCCGCAGGGTGCTACATTTGTTGCAATGATTGTAGCATGTTTTCTATCAGCATGTCAATAAAAACAGATAAGGGGCGGAATGATGTTCTATTTTCTTTTGACGCCGATATTGACCTATAACTTCATCTTGATTGCAGCGGCAGTCATTCCGGCGATCTTCCTGATGGTGCGGGTATACCGCGCGGATCGTTTGGAAAAGGAAAGCCCGTTTCAATTATGGCGGCTGGTACGAGGTGGTATACTGTCTTCTCTGCTTGCGATGGTAGAGGAGCGTGTGCTTAGCTGGGGGCTTGACGCCGTTGTCGATAAAAATTCGATCGCATACAATGTGATTTTGTATTTTGTCATTGTTGCCGTTTCGGAGGAGAGTTCAAAATACATTTTCCTGAAACGAAGTTCGTGGCAGTCACCTGAGTTCAACTGTCAATATGATGGCGTTGTTTATGCTGTGTTTACCTCGCTTGGTTTTGGTCTGTGGGAAAACATCAGTTATGTTCTCAATTACGGTTTTAGCACAGCTCTTGTACGCGCCGTGACGGCTATCCCCGGTCATGCTTGTTT
>CAMOCU010000175.1 GCA_946610835.1 uncultured Clostridia bacterium
TTCACGGTGGTAACGGTTTCTTTCACGTTACCGTTTGCGTCTGTCGCGGTCACTGTGATTATCGCTTCGCCGCGCTTGTGCGCCGTCACTTTGCCGTCCTTGTCGACCGTGGCAACCTTCTCGTCGGAGGACTTATAGGAAAGTGTGTATTCTGCGCCGTTATCCTCGACGGACGTTTCGATGGTTTTGCTCTCGCGGGCATTCAGCGTGATTCTTTCCGTCGCTGTTACAGCGCCGATTTCCGCAGGTTTTTCCGGCTCGGTGTATGCATGCGCGGTATAGGGCAGGAAGTTGCCTTCTTCATCCGTAACGTTCATCACGGCGTTGCCGAACGCCATGGGAGAGGTGAACGTGATGGCACCGTCCGCATAGATGAATGTAGTCGAAACGGCACGCGTATCTGCCGTGTACGTCACGGTGTAAACGCCGGTTTCCGCGTCAAATGTATAGGTACCGAAGCCTTTGGGGGCAAGGTCTTTGCCTTCGCGCGCATCCTGCGTGTTGAGCGTTTTCGCTTCTGCGTCGATCGTGAGGATCGCGGGCATCTTCATATACGCTGCCGGGTCATAGCTGTCCTCGGTCAGGATAAACTTGCCGCTCGGCATTGTGTCTTCAAATGTAACCTTCGTGAGCGTGATGTCCTCCATGCCGCTCATTCTGGCAAAGCTTGAAATGTAGCCGTGCATGACGACCGTCTTGTCATCGACCACTTTGCCGGTGTCAAAGTTATTGCCGCTGTCCGCAAAGGTCAGTTCGCCTGCGAGCGCGGTATATGTGCCGCGGACGGTTTCTTCGCTGTGATAACCTTCCTTGAACATTTCCGAATCGGGGTTCGCCGCAATGTCCAGCGTGACGTTGTAAACAAAAGAGCCGTCCTCGGCAAATGTCGCGGTCGAAACATACGTGGCCGGATTGCCCATCGGCGACTTGTGCGTCGTTGCGGTATACACGCCGCGCAGCGTTTCGCGCTTTGCCGTGTAGGGCAGGAAGTTGCCGTCGTCGTCCATGATGTTGAGCACCGCCATGCCGAACGCCATGGGGGACGTGAACGTGATCGCGTTGTCCGCATAGGTGAATGTGGTCGACGCTGCGCGCGTGTCCGCCGTGTAGGTCACGGTGTAGACGCCGGTCGCCTCGTCGAATGTGTACGTACCGCTGCCTTTTGCCGCAAGGTTTTTGCCCTCGCGTGCGTCCTGCGTCATAAAGGTTTTCGCGGTCGTGTCGATCGTAATGATCGCCGGGAATTTCATAAATGCCGATTCATCGTAGCTCTCCTCGGTCAGCAGATATTTGCCGCTGACAAGTTTGTCCTCGACGGCTGCAAAAGCCGTCAGTCCTATGGCGCTGAAGCTGCCAAGCAGCATCAACAGGCACAGCACTGCGGACAGTGCGCGGGTGTGGATAGGTGTTTTCATGGTTTTGTTCCTCCTGTGTGTTTTTTATCTTGTGACCGTCACGCTGTCGCTTGCGGATGCGAAGCTGGACAGCTTGCCGGTCAGGTCGATCGAATTGCCGGAAATGGTACCTTTGCTGAAGTCGCCCGTCATCGTGAGAGCATTGCCGTTTCGCGTGTAGGTACCGCTGTAGGTTTGCGTTTCGCTGTGCTCCATACCGCCGCTCAGACGAATCTGCACCGTGCCGGTATACTGCCCGCCGCTGAATGTAATCGACACATCATAGTGTACGGTGCTGTTCATGGCGTCAACAAACTTTTCCGTTGAACCGCGATACGCTACGCCCTCGCGAAAACTTTCCGCGGGCGCGCTGGATACGTTCGTCGAGGCAGCGGAAGCGGAGACGTCTGACGAAGCTCCCGATGAACTTCCGGACGAGCCGCCGGAAGAAACGGGGGAAATCGAGCCGCTGTACGCAGCCATAGTGGCTGCAGTCGTGGTGGCCGCAGGTTTGGTCGTGGTTGTCGCAGGCTTTGTTGTGGTGGTCGCTTTCACGGTCGTTGCCGAGGAATCCTCCTGCGCGGTGCGCGCGCGGGTCGAAAGCATATAGCTTCTGGTTGTAGATTTCGGCGCGGCTGTCGTCGCGGCGCGCGTCGTTTGCGCTGCGTTCGGTTTTGCTGCAATCGTTGCGGATGCGGGGACAACCGGAATCGCTGTCGCGGAGGTTGCCTGCTGCACAGGCAGCGTTGTCGATTGGTCGGCTGTCTGCGGCTGCGTTTCGGTCGGCTGCGTTTCAGTTTCGGGCGTTTGCCCGTCAAACAGCGCAAAAATCGGATAGCTGACGCTGCCGTCGTCCGCTGTGATCTTCGGTTCGGTTGCCCCGAACCACATGGGGGACGTGAAACGGATGCTGCCGTCCTCATCCGTGACGTAGGTCGCCCGGTGCGATTCGTCCCCGGTTTCCTCACCGTTCAGCACTGCATACACAAACGCGTTTTCCGTTACGGTTCCCGCGCCTTTTTCCTGCGTCAAAAATTGCGTGTCGCGCGCGAAAACGAACGAGCCGTCTTCGCCGATTTGCAGATACAGATCAACGCCCATCGTCTCGCTCATGGCAATATGCGAAGAGTAAGTCCCGGCTAACTGCAGGGTATAAGAAAGCGTCGTCTCTGTTGTCTCGGAAAAAGTCATCGGTTCTTCCGCAGGTTCGGCTGTTTTACCGCACGCCGCCGTGCCGACAAGCACACACGCGCACAGTAAAATAATCCATACTTTTTGTCGCATAATTTTTTCTCCTTTTATACATACGGACAAGCCGCAAAATGATCGGGTTCGATTGGCTGTAAATCGCACGGCGTTTGGGCACAGGTTCCGTTTGCCATCGGGCAGCGCGGCGCAAACCGGCAGCCGGGCGGCGGATCGATCGGGCTTGCAATGTCGCCGTGCAGAACGGGTACCTGCGGCGCATTTCCCGCACGCATTTCCGGCACAGCGGCAATCAGCGCGCGGGTGTACGGGTGTGCGGGGGCTGCAAAAATTTTTTCTGCATTGCCGTACTCCACCACTTTGCCCATGTACAGAATCGCTACGCGGTCGCAAAGCTTGCGCACGGCGGCCAGATTGTGGGAAATGAACAAATAGGCGCCGCCAAGCTGCGATTGCAAGTCCATCAAAAGATTGAGAATCTGCGCGTGCACGGACACATCCAGCGCGCTGACCGGCTCATCGCAAACAAGATATTCCGGCTTTAAAATCAGTGCGCGGGCAATGGCGATGCGCTGCTGCTGCCCGCCGGAAAACTCCGTGACATAGCGCGTCGCGTCCGCTTCGCTCAGTCCGACCAGCCGCAGCATTTCGACCGTTTTCTCCGATAACTGCGCTCTCGATATGCCGCCGCGGATGCGCAGCGGTTCGCTGACCGCATCCTGCACGGTAAAGCGGGGATTGAGTGAGGACGCGGGGTCTTGAAAGATTTTTTGCATACGGCTTCGCTGCACTTTGAAAGCCGTTTTATTCCGCTTGTCGAGCCGTTCGCCGCAAAACAGCACCTCGCCGGATGTCGGGCGCAGGAAACCGAGCGTCGTATCGGCCAACGTGGATTTGCCGCAGCCGCTTTCGCCGACCAGTCCGAAAGTCTCGCCTTTATAAATCGTCAGGGACACGTCGGACACCGCCTGCACGCATTTCCGCTTTTGAAAAAGGGTTTCCTTTTTCAGCGGAAAGTGTACGCTCAGGTGCTTTGTTTGCAGCAGGATCTCTTTATCCATTTGTGTCACCTCCCGCATGGAAGCAGCGTACCCAATGGCCGTTCCCCATATCGCTAAGGCGCGGCGTCCTTGCTTCACACGGCGGCAGTTTCACCGCACAACGCGGGCAAAAATAGCACCCGGCAGGCTTTTCGGCCGGATTCGGCAGCGTGCCGGGAATCTGCGCAAAGCGGTTTGCGCGGTCCTCCATGCGCACAACAGCCGACAGCAAACCTTTTGTATACGGATGCTGCGGATTTGTGAGCAGTTCTTCGGTCGTCGCCTGCTCGACGATCCTGCCGCTGTACATGACGGCGATGCGATCCGCCATCTGTGCGACGACGCTCAGATCATGTGA
>CAMOCU010000176.1 GCA_946610835.1 uncultured Clostridia bacterium
GCATGGCGGCCAGCAGCAGGAGCACTTTTGAGTGCGCGGGCGTAAACAAACCGGCTGTAAAGCGCCATGCCCGGAGTGCCGGCAGCAGCACAGCAGCATACAAAATGGCGGATACGCTTTGCCTGATCTGCAGCGCGCAGTCTGTTCCGAGTCCGGGATCGCGCAGCCCTTTGGCGAGGATTACGCTCTCCGCGCCCCAGCCGAAGGCGCACAGCAGCACACCGAGAATTCCGATCCGGAAATCTGTGATCCCTGCATCCGGCGCATAGCTGAGCGCGTACACGCTGCCGAGTGTGAGCAGCAGGAAAAACCAGCGATACCATTGCACATGCTCGCGCAAAAACAGACATGCCATCGCCGTGCCGACGGCAGGGAAGGCGGCGCTGGCCACTGCTCCGACGCCTGATCCGAGATAGCGGATCGCAAGGATGTATCCCGTCATGCCTGCCGGACCGCCGAGCAGCGCTCCGAGTGCGATCCACCGTCCGCCGCGGGAACGCACCGCCGACAAAAAGGCGCTGCCTCGTCCGCGTGCGGCGTTGAATGCAGCCGCACACAGAGCGGAAAACGCATCATGCAGAAATGTGCTGACGAACGGTGCGAGCAGAGCAGCCTGCGCATTGGAAGAAAACGCGGATTCGTCCATTGCAAGGCCGAGGATGATCGTGCCCAAGGCCCAGAATATTCCTGCGAGAATTCCGTACAGCATCTGTCTGCCCCCTTTTTTATTCCTTTCCACAATAACATGGATAGCGGGAAAAGTCAAAAAGAATTATTATTGCCGTACAGGGTCAGAAGATGCGGGGGCGGGGAAGATGGCAGAGCACAGAAGCGACGCCGCAGCAATGCTGTGCAAAAAGGTGGGGAAGGACATGCGCGATTTAAGCGGCGTTGTTCCGGTACATGCGCACACACAGTTTTTTCACGCAAAACCTATTGACTTGACAGCCTTAAATGGTATATAATAGAGGCGCAAACAGCTTTTGCGACTGACGGATCTGTGGAGCACCACATGGGAGCAGAAGCGTGGAACATTGTCGACCGTCTGGGCAAAGCTGCACGGGTGCAGTTCTGCCCGGATTTTGATTCAAAGGAGGGGTTCCCATTGAGAAAAGTCGGGATCATTATGGGCAGCGACAGCGACCTGCCCATCGTGCAGAAGGCTGCCGATACTTTGCAAAGCTTCGGCGTGCCGTTTGAAGTACATGTTTTTTCCGCCCACCGCACACCCGAGCAGGCGCGCGCATTTGCGCTTTCTGCCCGGCAAAACGGATTCGGCGTGCTGATTGCCGCGGCAGGTATGGCGGCACATTTGGCGGGCGCCGTTGCAGCCAACACAACGCTGCCTGTGATCGGTATTCCGTGCAACTCAAGCAATCTTGACGGCATTGACGCCCTGTTGTCCACAGTTCAGATGCCTTCCGGTATCCCCGTAGCGACTGTTGCGATCAACGGCGCGGTCAATGCCGCTTTACTTTCTATCCAGATCCTCGCTGTCGAGGATGCTTCGCTCGCCGCCAAGCTCGACGAAAAGCGTGCAGCAGACAGCGCAAAGGTTCTGGAAAAGGACGCAGCCATTTCGGCGCAGTTCTGCTGACGAAGGAGGGCATATGGGAGGATATTTTGGCGCGGTCAGCCGCAACGATGTGATTACGGATGTGTTTTTCGGGACAGATTACCATTCCCATCTCGGGACGCGGCGCGGCGGTATGGCCGCATACGATGCGCAGATCGGTCTGCAGCGGGAGATCCATAATATCGAAAATTCTCCGTTCCGGACAAAATTTGAGCATGTTTCCGAGGAGATGCAGGGAACGTCTGCAATCGGATGCATCAGCGACTACGATCCGCAGCCGCTGCTCATCCGCTCCAATCTCGGCACATATGCGCTTTGCGTGATCGGCGTGGTCAATAATGCCGATGCGCTCATCAACCAGTATTTGTCTTTTTCCGGCGGACATTTTAACGCCATGACCGGCGGCAGCATCAATTCCACCGAGCTTGTCGCCGCGCTCATCAACCAGAAAAGCACATTTGCCGACGGTATTCGTTTCGCTCAGAGCGAGATCGACGGCACCGCAACGATCCTGATTCTCAAAGCGGACGGAACGCTGATCGCCGCGCGTGACAGACTCGGCCGTCTGCCGGTCGTGATCGGCATGCGCGAGGACGGTTACTGCGTGTCTTTTGAGAATTTTGCGTTTGCCAAGCTCGGATACGAAAAAAAGAAAGAACTCGGCCCGGGCGAGGCGGTGGAGTTGACAGCCGATACGGTCAAGCAGCTCCTGCCGCCGGGCGAGCAGATGCGCATTTGTTCGTTTTTGTGGAGTTATTACGGCTACCCCACATCCTCATACGAGGGTGTGAGCGTCGAGATGATGCGCTACCGCAACGGTCAGATCATGGCGCGTCATGACCGCGAGGTCGGCAACGCCGAAAACGTCGATTATGTCGGTGGTGTGCCGGATTCCGGAACGCCGCATGCGATCGGCTATTCCAACGAAAGCGGCATTCCGTTTGCCCGCGCTTTCATCAAATACACACCCACGTGGGCGCGCTCATTCATGCCCACCAACCAGTCCCAGCGCAACAAGATCGCAAAGATGAAGCAGATTCCCGTGCCGGAGTTGATTGAGGACAAGAGTCTGCTGTTTGTAGACGATTCCATTGTGCGCGGTACGCAGCTGCGTGAAACGGTGGAATTTCTGTACGAGAGCGGCGCGAAGGAAGTGCATATGCGCTCGGCTTGCCCGCCCATCATGTTCGGCTGCAAATACCTCAATTTCTCCCGTGCAACGAACGACATGGAACTGATTGCCCGGCGTACGATCATGGAACTTGAGGGTGAGGAAGGATTCCGCCATATCGATGAATACAGCGATTTCAACACCGAGCGCGGCAAAAAACTGCGTGAAGCGATCTGTAAGGATCTGCATCTTGCTTCGCTGGAATTCCAGTCCCTGCAGGGCATTCTTGAGGCCATCGGTATCGAGCCGTGCAAACTGTGTACTTACTGCTGGAACGGAAAGGAATAATCATCATGCATACAAACTCTAAATCCGACGCGTACGCCGCGGCAGGCGTGGATATCACTGCCGGTTACAAGGCGGTGGAGCTGATGAAACAGCACATCGCGCGCACCGTCACATCCGGTGTTCTGGACGGAATCGGCGGCTTCGGCGGTCTGTTTGAACTGGATGTGCGCGGCATGCAGCAGCCTGTTCTTGTCAGCGGTACGGATGGCGTGGGCACCAAACTCAAGCTCGCGTTCCTACTGGACAAGCACGACACAGTGGGCATTGACTGCGTTGCCATGTGCGTCAACGACGTCATTTGCTGCGGCGCAAAGCCCCTGTTTTTCTTGGACTATATTGCCTGCGGCAAAAACATCCCGGAAAAGATCGCACAGATCGTTTCCGGCGTGGCAGAAGGCTGCGTGCAGTCCGGCGCGGCGCTGATCGGCGGCGAAACGGCAGAAATGCCCGGCTTTTACCCTGTGGATGAATACGATCTTGCGGGGTTTACCGTGGGCGTGGTGGATAAGCCGAAAATTCTGGACAATGCGTCTGTGCGCGCGGGCGATGTGATGATCGCACTGCCGTCCTCGGGTGTGCATTCTAACGGCTTTTCGCTTGTGCGGCGGGTGTTTGACGTCGAACACAACGACATGACCTTACCCGTTGCCGAACTCGGCGGCCGGAGCATCGGCGAGACGCTGCTCACCCCGACCAAAATCTATGTAAAACCCATGCTCGCGTTGTTTGAACAGGTCACTGTCAAGGCCGTGTCCCATATCACAGGCGGCGGTTTTTATGAAAATATTCCGCGTTCCCTGCCGAAAGGCTGCGGCGCAAAGATCGAAAAGGCTGCCGTGCGCGTGCTGCCGATCTTTGATCTGATCGCCCGAACCGGCGGCGTGAGCGAACGCGATATGTTCAACACGTTCAACATGGGCGTGGGTATGAGCGTTGTCGTGGCCAAAGAGGACGCGGACAAA
>CAMOCU010000177.1 GCA_946610835.1 uncultured Clostridia bacterium
GCCGGCGCAGAGGATACCTACGCCATCGAAGCGCTCATGCACGACGGCAAGGCGTTGCAGGCGGGTACGTCCCATTATTTCGGCGACGGCTTTGCCAAAGCGTTCGGCATTCAGTACACAGACAAAAACAACCAGCTGCAGTATGTGCATCAAACGTCCTGGGGTATGACCACCCGGCTGATCGGCGCGGTCATCATGTCCCACGGCGACAACAACGGCTTGGTGCTTCCGCCCGCCGTCGCGCCCATTCAGGTTGTGATTCTGCCCATTGCGCAGCACAAACCGGGCGTTCTGGATGCGGCTTACGCGCTGCGCGACCGTCTGGCAAAATCTTTCCGTGTCAAGATCGACGACAGCGACAATTCGCCCGGTTGGAAATTTGCCGAATACGAGATGAAGGGTGTTCCGCTGCGGCTGGAAATCGGCCCCAAGGACATCGAAAAAGGACAGTGCGTGCTGGTGCGCCGTGATACGCGCGAAAAGTACTTTGTCGCCCTGGATGCTCTGGAAACCGAAATCCCCGTGCTGCTGGATGCGCTGGCCAAGTCGATTTATGACAAGGCGCTGGCCAATCGCGAAAGACGTACCTATGCCTGCCGCACAATCGACGAGATCCGTACCGCGCTGGCAGAAAACGGCGACGGTTTTGTCAAGGCCATGTGGTGCGGCGACGAGGCTTGCGAGGACGCTGTCAAGGTACAGACGGGCGTGGGTTCCCGCTGCATTCCCTTCGAGCAGGAGCAGCTCAGCGACGTTTGCGTCTGCTGCGGCAAACCTGCCCGGCATATGGTATACTGGGGCAAAGCTTATTAAGGCCATACCGCGCGATTTGCGGCACGCGCCTTAAACAGGATTTTATGGGGCGGGCGTAAGTCCGTCCCTTTTGTTTTTACGGAGGCAGTATGATACTGAAAAATGCGACCGTATACGACGCGTCGTTTTGTCCGCAGCGGCTGGATGTGCAGATTCTGGACGGCCGGATTGCTGCGCTGGCGCCGCAGATTCCCGGGGACGGCGTCAATTTGGCCGGGTGCACGATCGTGCCGGGCTTTGTGGATATTCATATCCATGGCTGCGGCGGAGGCGACGTGGCGGATGCAGACGGTCAATCGCTGCAAAAAATGTCGCGCTATCTTGCGCGGCAGGGCGTAACATCGTTTTGCCCGACGACAATGACGCTGCCGCGCGCGCAGCTGGAAGCGCAGCTGCGTGCTGTCGAGGCGTATAAACACAGCTGCACCGGGGCGCGGCCGTTGTCGGTGCGGCTGGAAGGGCCGTATCTGTCGGTCGAAAAGAAGGGCGCGCAGGCCGGGGCATACATCCGACCGGCGGATGTGGAGGAATTTCATGCACTGCGTGCGATCACCGCGATTTCGATCATCGACGTCGCGCCCGAAACAGAGAACGCGCTTGTGTTTGCCGCGAGCGTGTGCGGGGAAGCGACCGTATCCGCCGCGCACACAGCCGCGACCTTCGAGCAGATGCAGGCAGGTCTGTACGCAGGATTTTCGCACGGAACGCATTTGTTTAACGCCATGCCGCCGATCAAAAACCGTGATCCGGGCGCAGTGACTGCGCTGCTGCTTTCGCAAAGCGCAACGGCGGAGATGATCTGCGACGGATTTCACAATCACCCTGCCGTGGTGCGTATGGCGTATCAGATGCTGGGTGCGGATCGGTTTCTTGTGGTCAGCGATGCCATGCGCGCCGCAGGAACGGGAGACGGCACGTTTGTGCTCGGCGGCCAGAAAGTTTATGTGCGCAACGGACAAGCCCGCCTTGCGGACGGTACCATTGCCGCATCCACAACCAATCTGTATCAGGAATTCCGCAATCTGCTGCGCTGGGGGATTCCGCTGTGCGACGCACTGAAGGCGTGCACGGTCAACCCCGCCCGTGTTTCAGGCGCGGATGCGGAAATCGGCACTGTGGAGGTCGGCAAACGGGCGGATCTGCTGGCGCTGGATGCGGATTTGTGCGTGCGACATGTGTGGATCGGCGGAAAAGAGTTTACGGATACAGAGAAAGGGTGAGAATCATGCGCCGCTGGAAAATGGCGCTGCCGGCGCTCGCGCTCGTTCCCGCGCTTTGCTTACCTGCCTGTACGGCGGCGCGCCGGGCGCAGACGGCGAACGCGGTGACGGAACTGCCGCCGCCCGCGTCTACGCTTGCTGAAACGAGCGAAACGCAGCCTTGGTGGGAAACTGCGCTGGACGAAGATTTTGCGCCGCCGGAAACGACGCTTGTTCCGCGCATTACAACGGAAACCGAAACGCTCACCGAAACCACACAGGCTTTGACGGAAACGGCAACGGCTGTGCAGACATCCAAAAAGAAGGCGGAGGACACAACGACCACAACGAAACGTGTTCCCGCGACTGCGGACACAACGGCCGGCGCCACAGCGCTGTCTGCTTCGACAAGCGCGGCACAGACCACGGCCGTAACGCAAGCACAGACAACAATCCCTGCAACCGCCAAAACAACAGCGGCGCAAACGACCACGACCACCACAAAGCCGCCCAAGGAGACGACGACAAAAAGTCCGGCTGCCGCGGGAACGAAAAAGACGGTCGAATCCACGACAGCTGCATCGACCACGCGCACGGCGGCGCAAACGGCCGTTTCCGGGTCGGCGAAGGACAGATTCAACCGCGCACAGCTGCATCCGATGAAAACGGGCAACACAGATCTGGATACACGCGTGGAACAGATTCTGGCGTCCGTTACGACGGGCGGCATGACAACATATGAAAAGGTCAAAGCGATCTACAACTACATTCTCAGCCATGTGGAGTACGGGCGAAACAGTCTGAATCAATCGGACGAGCTGAACGCATATGTGACGCGTCAGGACGCGATCCTTGTGCTGTCTGCACTCGATACGCTCAAAGAGGGCGTAGGCGTGTGCGACGATTACGCGGCGCTGTTTATGGTGATGACACGTGCCGTGGGGCTGGACTGCTGGTATACGACCGGATACACGACCAATACAAAGGGAGAGACCAAGGCGCACAGCTGGAACACGATCACAGTGGACGGCGTGGAGTATCTGTTCGACGCCCAGGTTGAGGACAAGCAGAGCGCAAACGGTGTGCGTTACACATTCTTCTGCCAAACATACGATGCGGATATTGTGCGCCGGGTGTATTCGGGGTACGACCATGCCGCAAGCAAAGCCGCGTTCGGCAATTTCAAACGAAAATAAACGGTTATTCGATCATCAAACAAAGGGAACCGCAGGCATTGTTCTGCGGTTCCTTTTGTACATAAAAAGCCCCCGCTCCTTTTCGGGGAGCGGGGACAGGGAAGTTACCGGAAGATCAGAACCACAGGGAACCGAACAGAACCCACAGAATGTATTGCCACCATTTGTATTGGATGGTTACATGGCATTCCGCGGTCTTGCCGTCGGCGGTTGTGGCGGTGATGTTGACGTCCTTGCAGCGCACACACATCTTCAGGAAGATCACATCGCCGTTTTCGTTGACGGTCATGACCTTTTCTTTGTCCGTGCTGTAGGTGACGATCGAATCTTTGATGTTCGGCGTCAGGGAGAAGGCAACGTTACCCTTTCTGGAATAGGTCACGGTGACGTTGATCTTTTCGCCTTCGGTGTTGTTCTTGCTTTCTTTGAGCGTCAGCGTTTCGTACTCGAGCTTGGCGATCGCTCTTGTTTCGATATGGCTGGCGTCATTCTTACAAACGCGCTGTTCCAGACCTTCCGCCTCGTACGTCGGCTCTGTTACGACTTCCCATTCGCCCCAGTCATGGCCGAGAGCGGGAACCTTGTCGTCCACATAGCTGTCGTCGCAGCGTGTGCAGGTGTAGGTTGTGTAGCCTTCGTCCTCGCAGGTCGGAGGTGTTACAACAGCGTCGTAGTTGTGGCCGAGTGCGTCGACGTCTTCCGTTCTGGTGTGGTTCGCATCGTTCTTACAGGTGTAAGTCTTAA
>CAMOCU010000178.1 GCA_946610835.1 uncultured Clostridia bacterium
GGGCTGCGCTGGTTCGTGTATGACACCGAAAAAGCAGACGAAATTCCGGATGTGTCCATGCGTCCGCTCCAAACAACTGCACAAAAGGGCGCCTATAAATCTGCAATCGAAAATATGCTTTCCACGTACTTTGTAACGCCGCTGGATTATGCCACGCTCATTCCATCAACAGCAGAAACGCAATACGCTGCATTCGATGCAACAGCGAAACAAAAACTGGATGCATATAACGCGCGCAAGATTCTTTTCAACGCCGGCGAGCAGAAAGTGTTGTATGTTGTGTTTTGGGTGGAATACGGCGACGTTGCTTCGACACTGGACATCAGCTCCGTGGCGAATCTGCCCGATTACCATGCCAACATCAAATTGAAAGCCGCACCCTATATTCCCGAAACGCAGACGCTTCAATTGGTCAACAGCGGTTCGGTGGAGGCGCTCATGCAGTTGTATCTGAACGGCAATCCGTCGTCCTATACCGGCAGTTATACTATCGGCAATACGCCGGCCGAAGCAACATCAAGTACGATCCATGTGCCGCAGGGCAGTACCGCCACGATCGAACTGGAAGTCGGCACGCCGTATAAGCTGCTGTTGATCAACAAAGATCCGCTGCAGATGAATACGTCCGCCACAGTGAGCGACGGCACGTTTTCAGACGATGCAACGCTTACGGGTACGGTCAGCAACATTGGCAATCGTGCGACAATCCTTGACCGCAGCGGTTCGTGAGCGTGCATCCGGACTTTGACGAATCTTTCAGGGGGAATCCAAGTTGAAAACGAATCCATCTAAAAAATTCCCGACTGTGCCGGTCGTCACAGTTGTGGCGATATTGCTGGTCATATCGGCAACATTGGCTATGTTCTTCAGTAATGTGGACGTGAATCGCGTTTTTCAGCTGTCCAATTTTTCAGCGCAGGGAGTTGTGACCTTCGACGGCGTTGCGGCCGCTGACGATGGCGGACGCGGATACCTTGTGGACGTCAAAAATGCTTCGGCTGCCAACTACATCGGCAAAATGCGCGTTCAGGTTCAATACGCCGGCATGGGCGTGGGTCTTATCCGTGTGCGCGTTGTGGAGGAATGGAGCACCGGCGTCAACAACGGCGTGCGTCAGGTAATGCCCTATGCGATCAAAATGCCGTATCAGATCGGCGCAAACAATGCCAATCTTTACCCCGCGACCGGGACGTCCGGAAATGCGCGCAAATGGTTCGATAACCGCGAAAACGATTACCGCTTCTATTACGCCACGCCGGTCAACTGCACGTCATCCAGCCCGGTTTCGCTCGATTTGATTACCGGATTCGATACATCCAGCATTGATCTCGGCGCCATTGCTGACGGCACGCAGCTGCATATTCGTGTGGAAGCCGACATCGTGCAGGTCAACCGCTATCCGCAGTATTGGGGCATGACTTCGCTCCCGTGGAGCAGCGCGGATTCCCGTACGCAGCAGGATATTGCTGCATAAATCCCTTGGCCGGGGGATATGATTACATCTGAATGGTTTTTGCCGCGATTTGGCGGGCAGCGAAAGCTTTGCTTGTCGGGTTGCGGCACTTTTTCAATAAGGAGATACAGACGTGAGTAAAACAAACAGCAGTTCCGCGCAGACGGAGCATT
Organism: uncultured Clostridia bacterium; assembly: GCA_946610835.1. Lineage (GTDB taxonomy): Bacteria > Bacillota > Clostridia > Oscillospirales > Acutalibacteraceae > UBA1425. The sequence continues at coordinate 1,627 of CAMOCU010000178.1, forward strand.
CCGCCCCAAAAACCAAATCCAAGACCATCCGTCTGGTGGCGATCGTTGTGGTTGCCGCCGTGCTGGCAGCGTCCGTTCCGCTGGCTTGGATCGGCGTGCGCAACGCGCGTATGCAGGAGCATGCGCTGTATGTGTTCAACGGCGTGTTACAGGAGGAGAGTATTTTCAATATCACGTTGGACGAAAAAGACCAGACTTATCGTGCGGCGGAAACCCACCGTCATGGACAGACGGGAAAATTCAGCTATTTTTGCGACAGTACGCTTGTGCTTGCGTCTCGGAATGCTTATGGGCCGATTGTGTTCGGCAATCCATCCGCCAACGACTGCATTCTTGTCCTGACGATTCTCGACAAGGATGGCGAGATGCTGTACCGCTCCGGCGGTGTGCTGCCCGGAAAATATATTTCTCAAATCCGTTTGCTGTCTGCGCCGGATGAGTCGGGCACTTACGCATGCCGCGCCTATGTGAGCGCATATGACCGACAGACCAAAGAGCGGATCGGTGTACAGTATTCCAAGCTTTCTGTGCAGATCGGAGGGTAAGCATGGCTCAAAAGAAACCAAAGCAGAATCCGTCGCATGCGCGTTTTACACCTAAAAAGATCCTTTGTCTTGCCGCGGCGCTGGTGCTTTTTTCAGCGGTCGTGTCGATGATTGTGACGGCGCATTCCGGGCAGTCGCGCGCGGCGCATCTGATCCGCGGCGTGTTTACACCGCGCGGAGAAGTTGTAGACGGTGTGTTGGATCTTGGAAGTGCTGAATCCCTAAACATCCCGGAAGGGGAGATCGGTTATTTTTTGAACCGCAGCGTTGTTTTTCAGGATGGTTATGCAAAGGGCGATATCCTGCTGCAAAACCCGAAAGAATGCGCTTATGTGTTGCAGCTGCGGATTTATCTTGCCGACGGTTCCAGCAACCGCCCGATTTATACGTCGCCCAAACTGCAGCCCGGGCAGTATATCTCCGGCGACAAGCTCGGAAAATATTTGGCGGCCGGTACATATGACTGTACCTTTACCGTTACAGCCTATGACCCGGCAGACGGGTCGCAGCAAGGGCTGCGCAGCGGCTTTTTGACCGTTGCCGTTATGAGTTAAATTTTTCGGCCGCTTGTGTGCGTTCAAGATCCATCTGATACATCAGCAGCGCGTGTTGCTGATTGCGTCTGTATTTCGGCGGCAGGCGGCGGCTTTCGAGGGTTTGTTCTATGTCGCCGATGCGGGCGCGCAGATATTGTTCTTTTGTCATGTGCATTCATCCTTTCCGCATTCATTTTGTGCGGCCGACACCGAAGTATGCGCTTGGCCGGAACAGAAAATATTTGAGAAAAAGGAAGATTTCTATGATTACAGAAAAAATGATCCTGCAGGGCGCAGGTGATGTTTCCTTGACTGCCTATATTCAGGAGCCTTCGGCAGAAATGCCCAACATGGCCAAGCGTCCGGCGGTGCTGGTGATTCCCGGAGGCGGGTATGATTTCTGTTCTGATCGGGAGGCTGATCCCGTTGCCATGCCGTTTTTGGCGCAGGGATACAGTGCTTTTGTGCTGCGATATTCCGTCAAGCAGGCAAAGCAGTGGCCGAATCCGCTGCGCGACGCGGAGAATGCGCTGCGCGTGATTCGCGAAAACGCTGAAAAGTGGGATGTTGATCCAGGACGCATTGCAGCAATCGGTTTTTCAGCAGGCGGACATTTGGCAGCTGCGCTCGGCGTGATGGGTGCACAGCGTCCGAATGCGCTGATTCTTGGGTATCCGTGCATTCTTGAGGAGCAGCCGTGCATTGCGGCTGCACATGCGCCGAGTCTTGACGGACTTGTGGATGCGCAGACGCCGCCGGCATTTATCTTTGCGTCCAGTGATGACGATTGTGTGCCGATCCGGCATTCTTTGCGTTTTGCGGACGCGCTCGACCGTGCAGGTGTTTCGTTCCAGATGCATATTTTCGACAAGGGCGGCCATGGCTTTTCCACAGCCAATCATGTGGTTGTTCCGAACCAGAGCAATCGCGATCTGCAGCGCGAGGATCAGGCGTGGGTTCCCATGTGTGCCGCATGGCTCAACCGGATCTTCGGTCTGGATCCGATCCGATAAAATTGTATACAAACGACGGGCGGAGAAATCCGTCCGTTTTTGTTTGGATCCGCAAATACCCGGCTGCAGTTCGTAAGCGCAAGGCTTCGATCCGAAAACAAGGCTTTGCTGAAAAGATTTGCACGAGCCGAAGACAAGAGTTTTTGACGTTGGCCGCAGATGGTGAAACACCTAAGGAAGCACTGATTAAATCCGATGCGCACGAAGGAATGGATCTTTTTCCG
>CAMOCU010000179.1 GCA_946610835.1 uncultured Clostridia bacterium
TAAAACTCTTCCATAAACCGCGCCAGCGTTTCGCAGCCTGCCAGCGGCATAGCGGTTTGAAACAGCGCAAACGTTCCCGCCACGCGGATCATGCGTCCCGCAGGCATAAACGGCTCGTTCAAACCGTTGGCCAGCGACACGGAAAACGCGTCCATCGCCAGCCCCGCCCCAAGCAGCGCCGCGCCAAGGAAAAAGGAAACGCTCCACATAAACTTTCACCTTCATTCAAAGATTTGTACTCCATACCATAGCACGAAAGCAAAAGCTTGTCAAGCAAACCGTGTCGGACAAAGGAAGATCCCCCGTACCCGTTGGCGCGGGGGATCAGAATGTGTATATTTTTTAACCTTCGCGGATTTCTGCGCCGACATAAGCCTGAATGATTACGGGCGCTTTTTTGAAGATATCGCGGATAAAAGCAATGATGCGCCAGAATAAACTATTGCGAATAGAAACTGTTTCAATTTCAGATTCTGCAATCGATTTGTTGTCCTTTACATATTTGGCCTGTACGGTAAAGCTGCTTTCAGCTCTCTCTTTTTTATATTCGCTGCCGTTGCCAACATCCTGACCGTTCACGAACCAATGGATTTCTCCGCCCGGAATCTCATTTTGGATTATGGCGGCAAATTGGATTGTTGCGTGGTAATCTTCTCGTCTGTTGGCAACATAATCCCGGATAGAGATTACAGGGCGGGGAAGCTTCGTGCCTTTGGAATCTCTTGTATCCGTCGCACCGCAGACGGTGCATTTGCCGGTTTCGGTTCCGTCTTTATCAATCGTTGCGTCGTTGTTATAGGAATAATCCTTGAAATTGTGTGTCTGGGATTCGGTCACGCCGCATCCGTTGCGCCGACAAGTGCGTACATGCTGATTTCCGCTGGCTGTCCATGAACTGAAATCATGACCGAGGGCATTGGTCGTTACAATCGTTCTGGAGAGTTCATCGCCGCAGTCTGTACAGTAAATTACTTGCTCATAAGAGCCGCCTGCGGTACAAGTGGCCGCAATTTCATTTTCGACGAGTGTTAAGCCGGGAACATGCACATGCGGAATTTCGATAATCTGTTCCGGAAACAGTCCGATTACGGTCTGAACGAGGTCTGCAACGACCGAGACCATCATCAAAACTTCCTGATTTTCCGGATCTGTCAGCATTTCAAAGAGAAGATCGATTTCCTCGCAGGCGTTGTCAAAGGCCGTGCGGACTGCATCAAGCAGATTTTCCATTGAGGCAATGTATGACTCTTCGGTAACCATTTCTGCGTAGCTTTCATTCGGAATAATACCAAGAGAAAGAATTGTATCTATGAGGGTTACCCATTCCGAATACGTGGGATTCTGTACAAAAACGGCGATAGCGTCAAGTGCTTTTTCTGCCATTTGAGTCTGCTCTGCGTTTTCATCCGGAATGAGTTTATCCGCAATGTGCAGCAGAGTCTTCAGAATATCCGGGATGACCGGAAGTTGTGCATAAAAAGCGTCAAAATCACCATCAAATAGTGCCTGCACCATCGCACACAGGCCGGTTACATTGTCCTTGCCGAGAATTTCAACAAAGAAATCGGCGGAGAGAAATTGAGATATTGCTTTGCCGGTTTCTCTTTTGTCGCCGCTGACAATGGCTTTGCATACATCGGCAACGTTGTGCAGTGCGGCCATAAGCGCATTGTACATTGTGATGTCGGTCAGATACAGGTCGGGGATCTTGTCCAAAATAATTTTGGACACGCCGATGGATTTAACAAGGGAAAGGGCGACTTTCAGCGCAAAGGAAATCGTTGCGCCGATCTCGATGTTCAGTTGTTCCTCCATTTCGGAATCAGTCAGCATCAGATTGAGCATTTTACCCACGTATTTGTGCAGAATCTCTTCCAGCATGCTGCTGCCGTTAAAGTAAAGATCCAATTGGCGACCCTGCATATACAGGTCGATTGCAGGGAGATAGACGACCTTTTTAAGACGCTCTTTAAACGTATCCGTCAGGCTTGCAGATTCGGGGTCAAACAAGTCATTGAGGCCTGTTCCCTGCCCGATGTAGATGAAAGCGCACTGAACAGCCTCTTCCAGATCAACCGTCATAAAGGGAATGGAGTATTTTTCTACGCTTTCCGGGATCGTATAGCTTTTGTTTTCGCTGGCAACAGGATATTTGATCAGAGCGGTCATGTCTTTGGAATACAGCACACCATCCACAGTGCACAGGTATTCGTTGGAATCACTGACAGAAAACGATTTTGCAGGAAAGAGACTCAGTTCCAGCGTAAGCAGAACATCCATGATCTCGTCCACAGCAGGGATCAGATCGTTTACCAGTTCCCGCAGCATTTCGAGCGGATTTTCCATCGCTTCGCTTGCCTCGGATTCGTCTGCTTCCTCGTACTGTGCGGCAACTTCAGGCGTGTCTATTTGCTCCCAAAGCTTGCGGATCAAGGCTTTCATCATTTCTTTGCTGCCAAAAATCGACTGTGCGTAAGCATCTGTGATTTCTACATCTGCTGCATCCAAACCGACCAGCGCGAGCGGATCGACAAAGGGATCAAGCCCAAGCGTGACAGAAGCGGTGCCCGCAGCCTGCCGGAGCAATACTTTGCCGTCTTTCGTAAATAATTTTCCGTCTTTTGCGCAGAACGCTACATTTTCTGGATCGACCCGATACTCATCCGCAGTCAGTGGAAGCGAAAAAAGCAGACCGGCAGATTCGTATCCGATCGTTTCCACAGCGGCGTATGCAAGGTCATACAGCGCAGTGCCTTTTTCTATGGAGAGATCATCGGAAATAAACGATGCAAATTCCGAAATAATCTCCGCAATGTCCTCTTCATCTTCGGCGGGAGAAACCAAATCAAAATTCATCGTTTTCGGAATTGTTACAGTTTGAACATTGGTGAAAAGAATCAGACTGGGGCAGTTGACGGATTCCACGCCGTCCAGAAACTCAATTTCGCGAACCTGATCCGCGATTTCGATGAACGCGGAGTCTGTTTGCGGCTCGGCATTTGCGGGGGCAATTGTCATTTTTCCGTTTGCAAATTCCCAGTACATGTTGCCCTCTACACCGGAAAGGACTTCCAGAGCGGAAGCGGCAGGGACAAGCGAGGTCAGGATCAGCATTGCACCCAGCACAAGGGCAAGCAATCGTTTGGATACGTGTTTCATTTTTTTCCTCCTTTAATTACTGCTTTGTTTCTCAAATAGGAATTATAGTTTACAAAGCGTACATATTCTAAACTATTTGCGATCTTTTGTCAATACTTTATTGACCTTTCTTTCGGGTATCATTTTTTAATGTAATGCTGCGCCTGTGCGTTCCAGAGTTCGGCGTATTCGCCGTTTTGACGCAGCAGAGCGGTATGGCTGCCGTCCTCAACGACCTGACCGCCGGCAAATACAACGATCCGGTCACAGAAGCGGCAGGAGGACATGCGGTGCGAGACGTACACGGCCGTCCGCCCGCCGGAGATTTCGTTGAAGCGGGCATAAATTTCCGCCTCGCTTTTGGGGTCAAGTGCAGCAGTCGGCTCGTCCAGAATCACGAAGGGCGCGTCTTTGTACAGCGCGCGGGCAATAGCGAGCTTTTGCGCCTCGCCGCCGGACAGATCCTCTCCGTCTTCCTCGTATAGCTTGTACACGCATTGCGCAAGGCCTTTCGGCATTTTGCGCACGCGCTCAGCGATGCCGGCCATCTCCAGACATTCCCAGACCCGTGCTTCATCGTATTCTTCCGCTGCTGCCGCATTTTCACCGACGGAAAAAGCCAGCAGCGTAAAATCCTGAAAGACCACGCCGAACAGGCGCAGGTAGTCGCTGTAATCAAATTCGCGAATGTCGATCCCGTTGACGGTGATTATCCCTTCGGTAGGGTCATACAGACGGCACAGGAGTTTGATCATGGTGGACT
>CAMOCU010000180.1 GCA_946610835.1 uncultured Clostridia bacterium
ATCGTTTGGTAATGCGCGCCGTTGCGATAGCTGTCGGCGTCTGAGAAATAGCTGATCGCACAAGCGCCGTTTTCCATCAGGGAGCGTTTGATCGTGTCCATACGGCTGAGCGTATCTGCGTGGCTGCCGGCAATCAGGCGCACATTCTGCAGATGTGCGTGGCTGGCTGTGCGCTGTGCTTCTTTGTAATAGCCGGTGTTGTTGTAGCCGGACATGTACGGCGCATTGGCCGCCAGTTCTGCCCCCCACCAGTTGACGAGTGTGAAGGCCGGCGTGATCCAGTATCCGCCGGCGTTGTACGGGCTGTTGTGCGCGCTGCCGGATGCGACAGAAACCGCGCCGTCCCCGAGCTGTTCGCTCATGTGAAACGTATACCAAATCAGATGATCTTCGGAAAAGGCGAGCGAGGAAGCGGACGCATAACCTTTGCTGATCATGTTGGATTCTGTCGCGCCGATGGCGCCGAAAGCCCAGCAGGTGCCTGCCGGATTCTGGTTGCGCACGCCGGTGACTCTGTTTTGCGTGCGCAGATCATACGACGACGGCAAATTGCTTTCGCCGGCCTGCGTCACGGTTTCTTTGGGGGAAGACGGATCGAGTATGTTTCCGTTGTCGTCGCGGTAAATCACGTTCAGTGTGCCGCCTTCGGAAAAGACTTCCACCGTGCCGAACGCTTCCGGCTCGTCGCCCGCAGCATCTGCGGCCGACGCGCTCCAGGGCAGCGCGCACAACAGCGCGCAGGTCAGCAATATGCAGAGTATACTCTGTCCATATCTTTTCATACGTTTTCCTCTCCTTATTAAACTGTATAGTCAAAATGACCGTATAATGTATTATAACATGGGCAAAATGATAATACAATACCATTTATAGAATTTATCTGAAAAAATGGAGCGTGTAAAGCGGCATATGGAGTTGGATTATCAGGCGATCGGACGGCGGATCCGCGCGTACAGAATGACGTGCGGCTATTCGCAGGAACGGCTGGCGGAGCTGGCAGACTTGTCTGTGCAACATGTCAGCCATATTGAAACAGCCAATACAAAGCTCAGCTTGCCTGTGCTTGTCCGGATTGCAAACACGCTGTGCGTCACGCCGAACGATCTGCTTTGCGACAGCGCCGCCTTTGCATCCGAAAGCTATCTCGGCGAGATCGCCGGATTGCTGGACAGCTGCTCGATCGGCGAGCTGCGGGTCGTGACGGACATTGTCAAATCGGCCGTAGGTTCCCTGCACAACAATCACGCGCAGCTGTAACGCAAGTCTGAATCCAAAAACAAAGGCGCGCACCGCATAAATCGCGGCACGCGCCTGCATCAAAACCGGGTCGACGCATCCCCGTCAAGGGGAAATCGCCGACCCGGTTTGGGTTTGAATAAAAATATTTATGCGGAAAAATTTCCGTTGTAGCTTACAAGCGAAGCATATGTGACATTGGGGATTTTTGCAATAGTGCGGACAAAAGCGCGGTCGTCCTGCCGCAGACGTACTTCGAGGATCAGTTCCGTTTCTTCGCTGACCAGAGATGTGGATTTCAAGCGGGAACGCTTGACGGATTTTTTTACTGTTTCGGAGATTCTCTCTTCGAGCTGCGGATCCGTAAACCGGACAATCAACAAATATGGTTCTGTCCGGTCGTGACGCAGCGAGAACACCAGCAGCAGTCCGCCAATGACAGGCGCGCCGAGCAGCGCGAGCGGAAGAAGCCCCGCACCGCAGAGAATGCCTTCGCAGATTGCCCAGAAAATAAAGACAATGTCGATCGGGTCTTTGATTGCCGAACGAAAACGAACAATAGACAGCGCGCCGACCATGCCAAGGGACAGGACTACATTGGACGTAACGCCGAGAATAATCAGCGCCGTAATCATGGTCATCAGCACAAGCGAGGCGTTAAAACTGCCGGAATACACAACGCCGGAAAAGGATTTGGCATAAATCAGAAAAATGAACAGTCCGATCAGAAAACTTGAGCCAAGCGCAATCAGACTATCCGTCATGGAAAAACCGGAAAAGTTTTCTAAAAAGCCGGATTTGAAGACATCCGAAAAATTGATCGCGAGGGCTTGATACATAATGATCCTCCTAATCAATGATTTTGCCTGCGGCAAATTTGGAAAAAGCCTGCAGTGGTAAATCGCCGATGCCGATCAGATGTGGGATGAAGTCCGGAAGGAATGCGTCGTACTTGACTTCCAGAACGCATATGTTATCCGCGGTGACCGGAGCGCCGGACGCTCCGGGACGCAGAAAAAACTCCGGGTTGTGTGACGCATGGATGCGGCTGTCGATTGTGATGCGGACGTTGCCCTGGCGGCAGATAAATGCATCGCGGTCATAAGAAAGGAGAACGCTCGGCCGCAGAAAGCCGGAAGCGGCGCGTGCATAACATTCCTGCAGAAACGGATCATCCCGGCTGCGCATCCACGCGGCATCTGCATGCAGCAACTGTGTGCATTCCTCGGGAGAGATGCAAACGCCGGTCTTGAATCCGCCGCGCCCGGTTCGGACTTTTTTCTCCAGCCGGATAAAGCTGACGTCGCCGTTATAGATGCGCATGCGGAACTTGACTTTTTCTGCGCTGCCGTCCAGACTGTCCGACAAAGCGTTGTCGTACGGGGAATCAAAATAGAGTGTGCGAACGCTATACATTCCGTTTTGGGTATGCGAGTCAGGCTGCAAAGCTTTGGAGAGTCTGCATAAAAGCAGCTGCCGATCCAATGCGCAGATGCGGTATTTCAGTTCTGTGCGGTAGACACGAGCCATAAATCACACTCCTCTGCTGCTTGATCGGTGTTCTATGCCGGAACGAGGCTTTTTTCTTCGCTTGCCGAACCTGAAAGGAACCAAAACCGAAAAAAGCGTTAAAGCAAAAATCAATCCGAAAAAAGGAAGGATAAACCGGAAATCTTTGCCAAAGCGCTGAAGATACACATCTCGCCGCAATTTCCAGTAGCTTACACATATTTTGCGTATGATTTTGTGATTGCGTGAGAGCGATTTTTCAAACTGTGCGTCTTTAACCGTGGTGCCGGGGACATAGCCTTTCGGAATACTGTACACGGCGGACGGATCTTTCAATTGCGCATCGAGCATGTCGTGCATAAACCGAAAAGTGGATACCAGATTGCCATAGGTTCCGTTGTAAAGCGTTTTTCCTGTAGTCAGATCGCTGAAAATATCTTGAGAATACAATCCGATGGTTGCGTCTTTCTGCAAATAGAACGACAGTGTGCGAATGGACTTATTGAGCCATGGAAGGAAGGTTTCCGGGTTTAAAAAGTGGTCGTTTAAAAGTTGAATGTACGCGTAGTACTGCTTTTTGTATTCCGGATTTTTCAACAGTACATCCAGAAAAGAATTTCCGGCCTCTTCGAAATCATAGATGTTGTTTTGATACTCTTTTCCTGCTATGTCCGAATTGCCGGAATAGAAGAAAAAGGTGTAATCCTGATCCCAAGGCAGAAAGACAATTTTTCCGTTGTCATCGTACGCATGAAAATTGCGGTTTCCGTAAACCAGCCCGTCTTTGTTGTATGTAAAAGCTTCGCAGGCAAGGAAACGCAGCGCTTCATCCACGTCCAGATATTCGCCGGGATCCTGTCCATGGGTTATGGCGTCAGCCAGCTTGAGCAGAGTATCGTTTCCTCTTTGAATTTTTACCTGCAGCGGCCCCAGACCCGGGCAATATGTGTCGGTACTTTCAGCCAAACCGCTTTTGTACAAAGAGCCGGAAGAGGAAAAATGCTTTTTTAAAAAGATGTCGTTGATCGGTTCCACAGCCAGATACAACCCGAAGTCAACATGATTGATCCGCAAGAACGCAGGCTGCATTTCCGGAGTCGGGATTCCCATAAAGCGGTATGCCTGCATGGCGATCCACTCTGTAAACATCCGTG
>CAMOCU010000181.1 GCA_946610835.1 uncultured Clostridia bacterium
CAACCCCGCTTCGGCCAAAACAACCTTTACCATGCCGGCATCCGATGTGGCGCTGGTGGCAATGGCCAAGGACAAGGAACCGGACGCAACCACAAATTCATAAGAAGAATCCCCTGCCGGCTTTGCTTATCGGGGGTATAACCGTCAAAATCTTTGACGCCTGGCGCGCACGGGAATAGTTCCGTATATGCGCAGGACAGCACCGCCACAACGCAAAAAGCATAGGCCTGTCTCCCCCGTTGTCCTTGCGGCAACGTCTTCGGAGAGCGGTCTATGCTCTTTTTGTATTCTCTTTTCACAAAGGAAGTGCAGAATCGACAGTCCTTACATGATTTCGTCCAAAAGCTTTTCATCCGCGTCAATTTTTTTGACACAGCGCACGGGATTGCCGACATAAACGGCGTTTGCGTCGAGATCGTGCGTCACGACCGAACCCGCGCCGATAATGACGTTGCTGCCAATGCGGATATTACCAATTACAGCGGAGTTGGATGCAACATAAACATTGTCCCCAAAAGTCGGTGCGCCGTTGTCGCCAAAAATGGCTGCGCCCGGCCCCACGCGAAAATTCTTGCCCGTTTTTTCGGGACAGATCACGCTGTGGTAATGCGATACAAAAAGGCCGCCGTCTATATCGCCGCTGATTTCGACCGACTTTGCGCGCGGCAGTAGAATGCCGCTGCACGCAGTGAGCAGTTTGTGCCGCTTTGTCCGAAAATAAAACACACTCCGGAACTCCGGCTTGGACAGCAAAAGGAAATTCAATCGGATGATACTGCTTTTTCGGGAACCGATTTTCCGGTTCCACTTTAAGTATCTGTAAATATCCTTCAGGATTTTATCCTTGGCTTCTTTTCCGCAGATCAAAAACAAAAAATCCGCAATAATACACTTTAGATTTTTTAAAATGGCCAAAACGGACAAACCTCCGATCTTTTGAAAGGCAATCCGGCATACTTCACAGTGCGCGGATTGCGACGAGGCGCAAACTTGCACCCGTGCAGAAAAAACGATTATCTGTCCGCAGCGTCCGCCTTCCGAAGCAAAATTGCGGGATTGCCGCCATAGACTGCGTCGCCCTCCAGATTTTTGGTAACCACACTGCCGGGTTCAATAGTCACATTGCTGCCGACTGTGATTCCGCCGATCACAGTGGCATTTGCGCCGATGGTTACGTTGTCCCCCAAAGTCGGGAACTGTCCGTTGTTGGTGCCGATCACCACGCCGGCGTCCACACGAAGATTCTGTCCGGCTTTGTGCGGATGAACCACCATATAGTTATGCGACAGCAGCAGCCCTTGCTCGATATCGCCGTAGATTTCGATTTCCCGAATGCCCGGAATAAACAGTTTGCTGAATGTGCAAAGCGCTTTGCGTGATTTGCATCGGTAATAAAAAACGCTGCGAAAGGTTTTGTGCTTCGACAACAGCAGCATATCTAACAGCCGGATCCGGTTTTCTTGTTTTTGCGCAAACGAAAGATGCGCACAATATCTGTCCATATCCGCGTTGATCTTCCGCTTTGTTTCCGGGTCTGCAAGCCGGTACAAAACATTTGCGGCCAGACAACGCCATATTTGAAACCAACGGATTTTCAAATCAATCACCTCAAAAGCAATCTATACAGAACGAAGAAAACGCTGATTATTCTGTGGGAAGCGCTGAATCCAACGGATGCGCGCGGGAGCGGGAGATTATGCGTCCAATTGACCGCAGGCTTGATCTCGTAATCCTGGCGAGTGAAAAACATCCGCAAAGCTGCACGCAGAAGGAACAAATCAACGTTTTCTTAAAAGGCGTCCGACGGTGTCGCCGCCGAACGCCTGCAATTGTTCCATCGTCCGCATTTCGCTGCCATAATACCTCCGGGCGGCGGATTATCGGATACAAGCATCTAAAATGGTTTTATGATGCTGCCGATGCATCAACCGCTGCTCAAATTCCGCCTTCGGCAGCGGGTGATCAAACAGGAATCCCTGCACCACATGTCCGCCGATGTCGCGGATCAGCTCCAGCTGCACAGAATTCTCGATCCCTTCTGCCACCGTAACGGCGTTTTGACGATGGATCATTTCCGTGATGCTTTGCAAAATCAAATAACTCTTGTCATCCACGCTTTTGAGATCATCCACAAAGCTCTTGTCCAGCTTGACCGTATCGAGCGACAGCCTGCGGAACAGCGAAAGCGAAGAATATCCGATGCCGAAATCGTCCAGCGCGACTTTGATGCCATGCGCATGCATGGCGTCGATAAAAGTGCTCAAGGCCTCGGGCAATTCCAAAAAAGAAGTCTCTGTGATTTCAATCTCGATATATCTTCCGTTGATCCGGTATTTTTCCAGCACACGCAGCGTATCCTCGATCAGCGTTTCCCGATAAAAATCCTGCTGCGAATAGTTGACAGATACACAAACCGGATCCAGTCCCGCATCCAGCCATTCGCGGATGTCGCGGCAAACACATTCCAGAATATACAAATCCAGACCGCAGACAATGCCGTTCTGCTCTGCATACGGAACAAATTCTGCCGGCGGAATATTGACGCCGTCATGCATCCAGTGCGCCAGTGCCTCGCAGCCGAACAGCGCCCCGTCAGATAAGCGAACCTTTGGCTGATAATACGGCTCCAGCTCTCCGTTTTGAAGCGCGGTGGGCAGCATGTGGACAATCACCTTTTCACGCATGGCGCTGTCCATCTGCTTGCGGTTAAAGCACATCACCGAGTGTTTTTTCTTTTTGGCCTGCTCGGCAGCAAAAGATGCACGGGACAGCACACCGGAAATCTTGTCCTCCGGCTCCACAGGATACACCCCGATCCATGCGCTGACCGGGACGCAGACCTTCTGCTGGCCGCGGCGAATACAAACTGTCGCGCTTTCTATCGCTTTTAAAAATCGAGACAGATTTTCTGCACAAACCAGCACCAAAAACCGATCGCAGCCGGTGCGCACCACAATTTCTTTTTCGGTGTCGGTTTGTCTGGCCAGTTCAGCCGCATACTCGCGTAAAATAGCGTCTGCCGCAGAATAGCCGTATTGTTCGTTGTACAGTTTGAAGTTTTTCAAATCAATATAGCAACCGACGTAGTCGCCGCGATCTTTCGATTCAAGCAGCTGATTGCCGAAATACTCCGCACCGAAGCGATTGTAAACGCCGGTCAAAAGGTCGGTACAGGCGCTGTCGTTAAACTGCTTCACCAGACACGCGCGGTTGATTTCCGTCATAATCACACGCACAACCGAAATAACCTCAGCGCGTTCCGCTTCCGTCCATTGCCGACCCTTGACGGGGTAGATCGAAATACATACAAAATCGTGCCCGATCTGGTCATCGTGAAAAAGGACTTTTTGCGGATCAAGCGGATCATATTCGCCAAAATTGTATTCGATCGAATCCTCTGCATGGTCTTCGCCGCTACTATCCGTCTGCTTAAGATGAACATGCAGCGCGGCGACATACAGCTGCGCAGACAGTTCCCGAAGATGCGGGTACATCTCCTCCAAAAGAATGTGCGGATCCGGCTGGTACATATCGACCGAATGAGCGAGTTCGTACAGTTTTTTTAAAATCCAGCTGCCGTCCATAATCTGCTCCTATCCTGATACGGTTCCTTGCGGAAATCCTGCAATTCTTCGACTTGTTTGGGATGACGTATGTATGACGAACGGTATCGGCGAATGGGCACGTGTAAAATTATCTGCCCGTTGCGCTCAACATGGCAAAGGGTGTTTTGAAAATGATCTTCAAATCGCCCCATGCGGTTCGGTTTTCAATGTAATTCAAATCCATCTCTACCCATTTTTCAAAGGGAATGTCGTTTCGATTGTCCGCAATCTGCCAGTCGCAGGTGATGCCGGGCGTCACGATCAGGCGAAGCTTGTGGTAATCTGAATAAG
>CAMOCU010000182.1 GCA_946610835.1 uncultured Clostridia bacterium
CGGTCGGAAAGCAGGATCGCCTCGTCAATATCGTGCGTGATAAAAATGGCGGACTGGTCGATCCGGCGCATAACATCCAGATACCACTTGTGCAGCGCAGCTTTTGTGATGGCGTCCAGCGCGCTGAACGGCTCATCCAGCAGCGCCACACCGTCGGATGCAAGATATGTGCGCAAAAAAGCCGCGCGTTGACGCATACCGCCCGACAGCTGTGCCGGATAAAGCATCTGTGTACCCTCCAGCCCGAACGATTCAAAGTGCGGCGCTGCGATCTTGCGCGCTTCACGCTTGCTTTTGCCGCGCAGGATCAGCGGCAGACAAACATTGTCGATCACGCGACGATAGGGGAACAGCAGATCCTTTTGCAGCATGTAGCTGATTTTCCCGGGTTTTCCGGTCACATCTTCGCCGCCGAGCAGAACTTTTCCGCTGTCGGGCGGATAAATACCGGACAGCACGTTGAAGATCGTCGTCTTCCCCGATCCACTCACGCCGAGCAGCCCCACGACTTCGCCTGTGTGCAGCGACAGCGACACGTCCCGCAGCACTTCCTTTTCTCCGAAGCTTTTGCAGATATTCTCTGCGCGCAAAATCTCCATACGCTTACTGCGGCAGATAGTCGTTGGAATACCCGGTTCCTGCAGGCAGCTCTTTGCCGACCAGCGCCTGCGCATACAGCCATGCATAAAAACCGTCCCAACGCTCGGGAGCGATATAGCCCCATGCGGGCGCATCGCTGACGTACTGCTCGCTGAGATACTTCTGGCTGGCCTTGACCAGCGCCTCGGAACCGGAAAGCGAATGCGTTTCATCGCCGTCGATCAGAATCTGCGCCGCTTCGTCCGGGTTTTCCGCTGCATACAAATAGCCCAGTTCTGTCGCCTGCAAAAAGTCCTTTGCCGTCTGCGGATCGTTTGCCAAAAAGTCGTTGTTGGCAATCAGCACAGGCGTATAGTAATCAAACACGGGATTCAGATCCTTAAAGAAGAAAAAGTCCGTGTCGATGGAGTTCACCTGCGCGTTGATGCCGCCCCAGCCGTAAAAAACCCAGATCGCGTGATCGGGATTGACGTTGACGTCCTGCGCCTCTTCCGTAACGGTATTCGGAATACGCGTGACCTTGGACCAGTCGCCGCCGTCGTTGGTCACGATGTTTTCCATAATCGCAAGCTCCGTAGGGGAGTCCCATGTCAGATATGTTTTTCCTTCCAGTCCGGCCGGTCTGTCCATTCCTTGCTCGGCTTTGGAAAGGATACCGGAGGTGTTGTGCTGCACAAGCGCAGCCACAGCCGTCACGCCCAGCGGCGTGTCCGCGGAAAATGCCGGCGCAAGCGTATCCTGCGCATCCACAGCAAACTGCGCCTGTCCGGCGGCGCATGCCTGCGTTGCGCCGTTTTCAGGCGGCTGCACGAGCGTTACGTCCAGTCCGGCGTCTGCATAATACCCTTTGGCAAGCGCAACATACAGACCGGTATGGTTGGTATTCGGCGTCCAGTCCAGACAAACCGTGATTTTTTTGCCGTTGGCGCTCTCGGGCGCCGAACACGCCGCTGTGCAGCAAACAAGCAGCACAGACAAAAATACAGCTATGATTTTTTTCATAAGTCAATTCCTTTCTTTTTGCCACGGCATGGCCGCCTTCTGCAGCAGCGATACCGCGCCCATGAGCAACAGACTGATTGCGGAAATGAAAAGAATCACCGCGAACATCCTGTCGTACGCATATGCTTTTTTGACCCGGGTCATATACACGCCCAGTCCTTCAAATCCGCCCAGCCACTCCGAAACAACCGCGCCGACAACGGCATAAGACGCGGAGATGCGCAGCCCGGAAAAAAAGTAGTCCGCACTGCTCGGCAGCTTGACATACCGAAAAATCTGCAGCCTTCCCGCGCCCATCGTCTGCATCAGATGCACGGCGTCCGGATCAATGGAACCGAATCCGTTGAGCAGGCCGATCGTAATGGGAAAAAACGTGGTGATAACGACAAGCGTGATCTTCGGCGCCATGCCGAACCCCATCCACAGCACCAGCAGCGGCGCAATGGCAATGGTGGGGATCGTCTGCGTGATTACCAGCAGCGGGTACAGCGCCTTATACAAAAAGCGAAATCTGTCCATCAGCACCGCCACGACAAACGCCAGTGCAACGCCGATCAAAAGGCCGTACATCGCCTCCTGCAGCGTAACGCGCGCCTGCGCGAGCAGATCCCCGATATTGCTGCAAAAGGCACGGAACACGTCCATCGGCGACGGGAGCATATAGGCCGGGATGATTTGCCGATCGCTGCAGAAATACCAGATCAACAGCACTGCGGCGATCGCAGCGGCCGGCGCCGCCTTATTGGTGATGTTTGGTAACTTTTTTGTCAATGGTCAGAACCTCGCCTTCCGGGTTGTAGACGATCTTGACATTGGCGCTCACGCTCTTGCAGCCGGCCTGAATGGCGACCTTTTGACAGTTGGCGACAATTTCCATCAACTGGTCATAACTTTCGCCCTCGATCGCTGTTTCAAACGGGCCGACATAACAGTTCAGTCCTGTCGATTTGATGTACGCGATCACCTCGTCCACGATGCGGATCAGTTCTTCCTCGCTGTCCACGGCGGGCAGCACTTGGATGGCTACGCTTGCTTTCATTTTTTGTCTCTCCTTTTCCGGATATTTTGAATAAGTCAAAAGCAAAAAGAAAACCCCATACAGAATTGTATGGGACGCACTTGTGCGGAGTATAACGTCTTCCTACGCTCGCATTACCGAACAGGTTAGAAGGGTATGATCTCAGCCATAAGCAATGTTTACGGCACCCCTGACTTATTGTGACCATTATACCCCTGCTCTGCGTGTTTGTCAATAGCCTGTTGAAAAATACCCGTATTGACAGTGTCAAAAAATCCTCGTGTTGACAGATAGACACTTTGTATGATATATTTTACTTGATTTTACAGAAAGGGGAAACTGTTCATGCTTGCGTCGTTTGGAAAACTGCGGCGGTTTTGGCGGATGATGATTTTTTTCGGCGTGTCTGCCGCGCTGTGCTTCACATCGTTTACGCCCTCTGAACGAACTTGCCCCGCGGTATGCAATCCGCCGGACAGCAGTTATTTTTTGCCGTCCTACGGTCATCCGCGCATTGCCGCCCACCGCACGGGCAAAAGCAGCGCTCCGGAGAACACGCTTCTTTCGGTGCAGCGGTGTCTGGACAGTGACGATCCGCCCGATATTTTTGAAACAGATCTGCAAATCACTGCCGATGGGGAGGTTGTTTTGTTTCATGATCTGTATCTCGATGAAAAGTCCAATGCTGTAGAGCACTTCGGACAACGGCATGTAACGGTATTTTCCAAACGGTACAGCGATCTGTATGCGCTGAATATGGGCGAGACCTATTCAGATGGCGATAAAACACCGTATGCCGGACTGCGGGGCGACGATATTCCGGACACGCTGCGCATTGTGCGGCTCGAAGAATTTCTGGATCTTGTGGAGACGACCGCCCCCGGACAGTACCGGTATATCATGGAAATCAAGTATCCCGCTCCGTGGGCGCACCGGATTCTTAAAAAGGTATACGACGCCTTGACCGTGCGGCAGATGACCGACCGCGTGATTCTCGGCAGTTACTGGCCGAGCGTGAGCCGGATCATAGACCGACAGTATGCCGGCATGCTCCTGCGCTCAGCCAACCCGCTGGAGATCATTGACTTTTACGGCTGCTTTTTCCGCGGCGAAGATCTTTCAGGTGAAGATATTCCCTTTATGGCGCTGCAGCTGCCGTATTACTGGAAGAACGATCGGCTGCTGCTGGCGAATTTCGGTCAGACCGCATTTATGGATTACGCGCACCGCTTCGGCATTTCCGTACAGTACTGGACAATCAGCCGAACAGCGG
>CAMOCU010000183.1 GCA_946610835.1 uncultured Clostridia bacterium
GCTGAAAGGCATAGCCGATCCCCTTTTGCGCGCGGGCGGTCACGTCGAGCGCGGTCACATCTTCACCGTCCAGCAAAATGCGGCCGGAAGTGGGCTGTTCGATACCCATAATGATCCGCGCGAGCGTGGATTTGCCGCCGCCGTTCGGGCCGGTGATAACCAGGAAACGGTCATCGGGCAGGGTAAAAGAAATGTCGTCGAGGATCTCCAGACCGCCGCCTTCTCCCTCTACCCGGAAAGAAATATTTTGTAATTCCAACATATTTATAAACCTCTAAAATGAAATCAGAACAGGGCACAAAATCGACGCCGCGCACAGCAGATGCCACACGCCCCAACGCGCGCACCACGCACCGATGCGCACAAACAGCACCGGCAGCGCCGTCAACAGACGGATCGGGATGCTCTTTTCCCGCCGCGCTTCGCTGAGAAACAGCGCGTCCTCCACGGTCGGAAACAAATTGCACAGCAGCGCAAACGCCAGATACAGCAGCGCCGCGCACACCACAAACAGCCCGGAAACGCCGCCCGTCTGGATCGCATACAGCGTCACGCCCCACTGCCGCAGAAACAGCATCCCTGCCCACAACATCGGCACGCTCAGCGCCGCCGCCAGCAGCCCCGGCGCCATACACAGCGCCAGCCCCGCACCAAGCGAACGAACGGGCTTGTGTTCGACATGGCCGCACAGCTCGTTGCGCTGCAGATATGCGCTGTCCTCCACAGGCGTGCGTGTGCATTTGAGAAGCACATGCTCCGCGAACGCGTGCGCATACGCGCCCGGCAGTGTCAGAAAAGTAAGAATACAGCGGATCACACTCACAGGATCACCGCCTTTCCTTTACAGAACGCATCCTTCAGGGAGATCTTTCCCTGAAGGACGTCGCTCGTCGCCGAATCGCAATCGCCGATCTGAGCAATGGTGTCGACCGCTTCCTCGTCTGCGGCGCGGTTTGCACACAGGGCGGCCATATTGAACACCGACTGGGTCATCACACTGCCGTCGCCGGTGATGGATGCATAATAATACGCATAATTGAACGCACGCTCATATCCGCACGCAAGCGCCGCGTCCACGTCCTTTTCGAGCAGGGATACCGCCGCGGCGTACAGCTGATACCGCACGCTCTCCCGCAGGAACCGCGCATCGGCGTCGTCGAGCGCACGTTTGGCCAGCAATGTATTGAACACCTGCTCGCCCGCGGGAATCAGGCGCTTGTCTGCCGCATCGCGCGCCGCCTTGGCCGCGTCGACGTCCTCGCCGCGCAACGAAAGAAACAGCGTCATCGCATCGCAAAGCGGACTGTCCGGGCAGGCCTTGCGCATCTGCGCGAGCGTTTTTGCCGCCGCGTCCGTATCGCCCGATACAACCTGCGCCTGCACTTTCCAGCTCCATGCTTCGGCATGTTCTTTGTTCCGGGTCAATATGCCTTCTGCCGCGCGCAAAAGCACATCCGCATCGCCGCTCTCCTGCCCGATCTGGGCAATGCCCGTGTACGCCGAAACATATTCGTCCGGGACGTTTTCGAGCATTTGATCGTACAGCGCGAGCGCAGACTGCGGATCAGCCGGATCGTGAAACCACGCGGCGGACGCTTTGAAATACGCGGCATAGCCGCGCATATTGGCGCTGTCGTGTTTGGCAACAAACGCATCCAATGCGTCGGCAATTTTGTCATACGGCATGTCGGACGCGGACTGATAGGTGTATTCCGCGTCAATATTTTGCACCTGCGAAAGAATGGAATTGTAATCGGAGCGTGCGCGCATGTAGCTTGAGAAAGGCTGCACCGTGCGGATCAGATTGCGATCCAGATGGGATTCGGCAAAATCCGCCGCCTCCGTGCGCGTGTAAGCACGGGCATACGCCCGGCCGAACTCCCGCCAGATCCGTCTGCCGGGGGTAAAGAAAACGGGAGAATCGCCTTTCTGCGCATCGTCGGCCTGCGCGCTACCTTCCTGCGCGCTATTCTTTGCGGCGGACGTTTGCGCGCAGTCGATCGCCGCGGCGTATGTGTCGCAGGCGGAGTAGAGTCTGCCCTGCGCTTCCTGCAGACGCGCCGCCTGAACCAAACGGTTGACAGCAACGCCTTTGGGGATCAGCAGCGCAGCAAATACAGCCGCGCACACCAAAACAAAACTCACCGCAAACCCCGACGCATGCACGCGCGTGTGCAGCATCTTTTCGCAGCACGCCATGCAGTGGGTGGAATCGCCCTCGAAAGCGGACTCGCGCTTGATTTCGCCGCAGCATGTGCAGAAACGTCGGCCCTTGGGAATGGCCTGTCCGTTGTGTTCGAACTCCTTCACGCGGCGCTCTCCTCTCCAGTTTAATATACAGCATATATCATACCACGTTTATCCGGCAATTTCAAACAAAAAATGAAAGATTTATAAAACATTCACAAAGTCAAAAAGAGCGCGAAGTTTTTGCACTCCGCGCTCAGGGAACAGTCCCTTATTTTTTGCCGAAAAGACCGCCCAGTTTTCCGGCGACTTCGCCGAGCTGTTCGGCCGACAGCTTGCTTTTGACCAGATTGACCAGCTTCTGTGTCAGATCATCCGGCAGATCCACGCCGATCAGGCTTTCGATCGTGTGGATGGGATCTTTTTTGAATTTGGATGCGAGTTCCTTGTCACCCTTGACTTTGGCGACGATCTCCTCGGCTTTGGCTTTGATGTCGATCATACGCGCCGCCTCTTATTTGAAATAGCGGTTCAGCAGGCCTTCAAACGCCTTGCCGTGACGCGCCTCGTCCTTGCACATCTCATGCACGGTGTCGTGCACTGCGTCGTAACCGAGCGCCTTCGCCTTTTTAGCGAGCGCAAGCTTGCCCTCAGTGGCGCCGAACTCCGCGTCCACACGCAGCTGCAGATTCTTCTTGGTGTCGGCAAAGACGACCTCGCCCAGCAGCTCCGCAAACTTGGCCGCGTGTTCCGCCTCTTCAAACGCGATGCGCTTGTAAGCCTCGGCAACTTCGGGATAGCCCTCACGATCCGCCTGACGGCTCATGGCAAGGTACATACCCACTTCGGAGCATTCGCCGCTGAAGTTCTGACGCAGACCCTCCACGATCTCTGCATCCAGACCCTGCGCGATTCCGACCTTGTGCTCGTCCGCCCAGACTCTTTCGCCGGCCTGCTCCAGGAATGTTTCACCGGCAGCGCCGCAAAGCGGACATTTTTCGGGCGGCGTGTCGCCCTCGTGCACATACCCGCAGATAGGACATACATATTTTTTCATGTTTGCTACCTCCTTTTTGATTGTTTCTTTCATTATACACATTTGCAACAGAAAGTCAAGCGAAACCGAACGTTGCCCGGCATACTTCGTACGCGCTTTTTACCATGCGGGAACGCGGGCAAAAAATTGTCTTGACATTTCCGATGTCACGGGATATAGCAGACACGCGAGGAGAAGCCGATAGACAGGTACGGCGTCAAAAAGAATAGCGAAAAGCCACCATCTTTGAACCGCCCCCGACAAGAGGGCAATAACAATTCACAACGCTTTGCAATGTGATCCTATTTCTTTTCCGTTTCAACACGCCCCGGATTTTAGCACTTACGATTCATTAAAGAACCATTCCCAGAAGCTATGTTGGTATCGCACGCATCAATGCTCTCCACAGATCAAATTCTTGACGCTTCAGCGCATCCGCATCCCTTAAGTTTCAACTGTTCGGGATTCTTGCCGACGGCGTGCTATGCGAAAACGATCATTGCTCGCATCTTTTGGTTTTGCCGGACATACAGCAGCAGATTACCATATTCTGAATAGGATATTTTTTGCGTGCGTGCAAACACTACCGTTGAAACCAAGATTTAAAGGAGTTTTGTTTGCAATGAAAGCAACCGGTATTGTGCGCAGGATCGACGATCTGGGGCGTGTC
>CAMOCU010000184.1 GCA_946610835.1 uncultured Clostridia bacterium
ATATGTTTCATTTCAAATATCATGTCGTCACCGCCTTATTTGTAGTAGTCAAATTTCTTTTCGATCCGTTCCATGACGAATGCAACGACATAATTCGCCACAAAGTAAAACACGCCGGCGATCACGAACGGCATGAACGATGTCTGTGACGCCGCGATTTGTTTGGCCAGGGAGAACATTTCGTTGTACGCGAGCGTAAACGCGAGCGAAGTGTCCTTGACCAGCGTGATGATTTCGTTGGTTACGGACGGGAGAATTGTTTTGACCACCTGCGGCAGGATGATTTTGAAAAAGGTTTTCACACGGCTGTAACCGAGCACCTGTGCCGCTTCATATTGACCGTTGGAAATGGAGTCCATACCGCCGCGATAAATTTCCGCGAAATAGGCGGCGTAGTTCATGGAAAAACCGATAATGATCGCCGTGAACCGATAGCCGCGGATCGACCAGTGAAAAAGGTAATACGGGCCGAAGTACCATGCAAGCAGCTGCAGCATCAGCGGCGTGCCGCGCATAATGGCGATGTAAATTTTCATGATCCACTGCACGGGCTTGAAGCGGGAGCGGCGCAGGAGCATGACAACCATGCCCAGCGGCATGGAAAACAGCAGCGTCAGGAAGAAAATGCCGCATGTGCGCAGCATCCCTTCGCCCATTGTGGAGAGCATCGTGAGAATGGACATATTTGATTACCTCACTGTTCGGAATAAAAAATAGGGCACTTGTCTGGACAAATGCCCTATTGCCTGCTTGTGCGTGTAATTATTCGGCTTCGGCACTTTCGCCCGAAATCAGGAATGAGCCCGCTGTCATATCGATGGCAATGGCGTCGATTGCGCCGGCCTTCAAATCGTTGAACGCGATCGTGTACGTCTCGAAGGTTTTCAGTTCGCCGAATGTATCGGCCAGATCTTTGCGGGAATCCTCCAGCATTTCCGCTGCGGAAGTGGCGGTCTGCACGCCGACAATCTTGCCCGCAAGATCATCAAGCGTGCGGATGTCGGAATCACTCGGCACAAGAATGCCCTGTGTGTTGTTGGAATAGGTCACGCCCCATGCGTACTTGTCCTCGCGGCCTTCTTTGGTAAAGCCCGACCAGATGCAGTCGCAGCTGCCGGCATTGAGTTCCATATCCTTTGCGTCCCAGTTGAAGGGCACGGATTCGTATCCCCAGCCGAGATAATCGCAAACCGCCTGGCAAAGTTCAACGTCGAAACCGCCGATGCTGCCGTCGTCGTTGAGGAAGGAGTAGGGCGGATAATCCAGATCAAAGCCGTGTTTGAATGTATAGCTGCTGTCGCCCGAGCCTTTTTCAGGCAGATCCGCCGCGTTAATATCGTCTGCGGACAGGCAGAGATAATCTTTGATGTCGGGATATTTTTCGCCGATTTTGGCATATGTTCCGTCCAGCACAAGTGCCTTGACAGCGCCGCTGACCGTTTGCGCAAGCTCTTCGTCGCCCAAACGGAAGCCGATGGCGTAGGATTCCACGCCGAGCGTTTCGTCAAGGAATTTGTAAGAGGCGGCAGCAGGTTTTTTGGCGCCGCCGCAGGCGCACAAAGACGCGAGCATGACGAGTGCAAGCAGAGCACAGATCATTTTTTTCATAAATACATCCTCCAATTCTAATAATGTGTTACCATGATAACATATTATAGAGATAAAGTAAAGAGGATTTTCAAGTTTTTTTGACAAAGAAGTATTCTGACCCGGCGCAGAGGGATAAAACCCGGTTTGCCTAAGCGTTACAGCTTGTATCCCGTTGCGGTGAATCGGGCGATGGCGCGGCCGGTATCGTCTGTGATGTCCACGTCGTATACGCACGTCGTGCGGCCGTCCTTGACGCAGTGCGCCCGGGCAAGCAGCCGCGTCCCTTTGGGCGGGCTGAAGTAGTGAATTTGTACATCCAGAGCAACGGTCACCTTGTGGCGCTGGTTGGACGCGACGGCAAAAGCAAAGTCCGCGAGTGTGAACATCACGCCGCCCATCACGCCGCCTGCGGCATTGCAGTGGCGGCTTTTGTCCAGCGTCAGACTGCACAGCACGGATTCGTCGTCCAGTGCGTCGAGCGTCACGCCCGTTTCCGCCGCGTACCGGTCACCCTCAAAAAATGCACGCGCCTGTTCCACATTTGCAAATGTTCCCATGGTTATGTATCCTCCCTTGATGCCGCAAACAGACCGTATTTTGCACACAGCCGTTCCAGTTTTTCATCCACGCTTTTACCGAGAAAAAACAGCGTGAGCGCCGTCATGCCGCCATGAATGGCGTTGAACGGCAGACCCGTTCCGAGTATCGCGAGAACGGATCGGATCGAAAAATTCGGCGCCATTGCCAGCACTGCGCAGCTGTCCGCCACGCCGCCGTACAGAACGAAGCAGCACAGCGCGCCGACAATCGCTTGCGCGATGCGGTTTTCGCGCAGCTTGCCGTGGCGCAGGATCCACGATGCGGTGAGCACAGCCAGCCCCATGCCGAACACCTGAAAAGGCGTCCATGCACCCTGGCCGAATAAAAAATTCGACAAAAACATGGCAAGCGCGCCGACAATGAACCCCACTTCCTCGCCCAGCGCCACGCCCGTAATGATGGCGATGCCGCACAAAGGCTTGACCGCGGGCAGCATGTAAAACGCGCCGCGCGACGCCACGGCGATGGCTGTCATGGTGGCGACTGTGACCAGCTCGCGTGCTTTGATTGAGCGACGGCGGAACAGCGCCGCAAAGGGTACGAGCGCAAACAGAAGCACCAGCGCCGTAATCAGATAGTAATTTCGGTCGCGCAGCACAAGTGTGCCGACCGCGACCGTGCCGCCTGCCAGCAGCAGCGAGAGCAGCGTCAGGATTTGTTTGCGTGCCATAGACGGATCACATCCTCGTCAGTAATCGCCTGCGCAAACAGGCTTCGGGCGATCCGATTGGCCGCCGTGGTGTAAAATGTCAGGTCGGAAAAAAAGCGGTTCGTTTCGGCGCACGCGGCAAGCATGCCGTCAAACAGCATGGCGCACAAGTCGGCGTGCCGGGCGCAGAACTCCACGTCGTGCGAAACCATGAACACCGTTTTGCCGGCGTCGGTGAGACGGTGCAGCAGCGCGGCGAAGCGTGATTTGAACGCGCTGTCCATGCCCTTGGTCGGCTCGTCCAGAAACAGGATCTGCGGATCGTGCAGCAGTACCTTTCCCAAGGCGAGCCGCTGCTGCTCGCCGCCGCTCAGATCGTAGGGGGGCTTGACCAGCAGATGCTCCAGCTGCAGCAGCGCGGCAGTCTGAGCGGCGCGGTCTTTGCCGGCGGCTTCCAGTTCCCGTGCAACGGTCTTTTCCGTGAACAGCGTGCGAACCTGCTGCGGCAGAACGCCGACCGTGCCGGCATACAGTTTTTTTTCCCGCCGGGCATTGCGGCCGAACAGCTCCACGGATCCGCGATAGGGACGCAGCAGCCCGGCGCAAACCTGCATGGCGGTCGATTTGCCTGCGCCGTTGCCGCCCAGCAGCGCAAACACCGCGCCCTGCGGCACTTCGAGCGACAGACCGCGAAGCACATCCGGCTGTTGTTTTTCATAGGTAAAAAACACGTCCCGCAGCCGTACAGCAGGGGTGCTGTCCCATGTCCGGCTCTCGCGCGGGAGCGTTGTAACTTTTGGCGCGGGGCAGCTCTGCTGCAGCCACTGCTTGCCCTCGCGCACGGTCAGCGGGCAGGGGAGGGCGCTGTCCGTTCCGGCATAAATGCGCATGGCGGACGGCATGCTGTCGCGCAAAAAAGAAAGCTCGCCGGAAAGGGCGCGTCCGATCTCGCGCGGGGCGCTGTCCGCAGCAACCTTGCCGTGGTGCAGCACAACGACGCGATCCGCCGCCGGCAGCACATCCTCGAGCCGATGTTCCGTGAGCACAAT
>CAMOCU010000185.1 GCA_946610835.1 uncultured Clostridia bacterium
GATGCTCCTATTCTACACCACTTTGGAGGTTTACACAAATTTTGGGATGGTCTCGGTCGAGCTGCACCTCGATAAATAAAAAGCCGAAAAGATCCGCTCCCCCGACTACACACGCTGCGTCGGGGGAGCGTTTTTATGTGTCGCTGACAGTTCGACCAAAGCCGTTCTTCAGCACTTTATCCGTTTTGCGGCTGCAGGCGGTTCTGCGTCAATATTGCTGCATCATCCAGAATATCCAGTCCAGTCTGTTCCTGCAGCTCGATCAGCTTTTTATCAAAGTTTTCATCCAATGCTTGCCGGATGAATTCTTTTTTGACCTTTGCTATGAATCTGCCGTCCGTATATAAATGACGTATTGTGACCAAATATCCCCCGATATCCAAGTGTTCCAAGAACTTTTTTGACAGCTCCGCGTTTTCGGCAGCCGAAGCAAGCAAGGCTCCTCCGCCGCACACCAAAACATTCGTCAAAGATGCAATCACATTAGAATACAGGATAATCTTTCTCGATCTGACTTCATCAAAGATATCCAGTTTTCCGTGAAGAATCACATCGGCCTTCTCTTTCCAGTTGTCTGCTTCCTTAACAAGATCCCAGATGCAGTAGATTCTGTAGAAAAAAGACACAAGAAAATTGATAAACTCGGAAATCAGCGCCTGTTCTGCTACAACTTTCAGGTTTGCATAATTGAAGCCTTTCGAAGCAAGCTCTTGCGCCTTGTCAGAACCAAGAAAATAGGTTAAAAAAGGAATTGGTATTCCCGCAATAGATTTTTCATCAGAACGAATATGACGTATTTCCTTCACAAGCGCGGCAAGAAACGCCTTCGGTTCATCCTTGATTCTATCAATCATCTTTTTAACCATGCGAACAGTACTCGCATTGGTTGTGATATGGGGGTTGGTATACTTAATTCTGTCATCAAAACTTACATGGTAAGAGAGAATAGGTCTAATCGCTGTAATCTGCTGCAAAGGTTCTGAATCCGAATAGAATGTTGCCGTGTTGGTCATGATATTTCCTGTCCCGAAAACAAGTCCCAGTGCCGGATCATGTCCAAGACTTCTGTATCTATGGTTTTTCGGACTCAGGCCAAGTCCGGTTTCTTTTCCGGAAGAGTACTTTGATGTGTTCTTTACTACGTCATACGGAACTTTATCGGAATTCGCAATCTGATCCATCGGCGCATAATACCGTTTGGCAGTTGAACTATCGTCTGTCTTGTTATCGTACTTTTCATGAAAATCAGTATCCGTTTGATCCGCTGTTATTTTCGAATCAAGATCCAATTTCAAGAAAAACTGTTTCGCGATGATCAGACCAATTGCAGCAAACATAAACGCGTAGTCTGCCTTGTGCAGCTTTGTAACTTCCTTGAATTTTCTGTCAATCTCCGCATACTCCTGATCCAGTTGTTTCAGTTCCTGCGGCGAAAGAATATCCTCCGCGCGGATATACAGATCGTATCCCTGTTCCTGCACGTACTCAACCAGATCGCCGTAGGTTTCGAGCTCCGGTCGTTCCGGCAGTGCATAGTCGAAGTTCTCCTTGCCGGAGAAACGCTCCGTTGCTTTGCAAAGCTGCTCGGAGAATGCGGCGCTCTCGTCCAACAGGTATTTCTGCACGGCAAATAGTTGTTTTTCTCGGTAAGAGAGCATCGCTTACGCCTCCTTATCCGCTTTGATCTTACTGGCCAATGAGCCTTCGGCGAGTGCGCCGATCTCGTTCTTTTGCTGCAGGACGGCGATCTCCCGCCGAAGCCGCTCATTTTCCGCGAGGACGTCATTGTACAGAACGGTCAGTTCGTACAGCTTTTGCTCGAACTCCATCTGATTGCGGTACTGCTTAAGGGCGATCTCCTGATACCGCAAGATGCGCTTATTCACGTTCTGGTGCGTCAAGTCGCCAATGTTGATTGCCGCGTGTTCCGCCGTCTCTTTCATGAATTCCGCAAATTCCTTTGCGGTCTGCTTCGCTTTTTCAGCATACTCCTTCCCGATCGCCTGCATTTTCTGATGCAACTCGGCGGCGTTTTCCTGAATTTGCTTCGCTTTATTCCGGATCGCTTCTTCGTTTTTCTTCGTTGTTGCTTTCACACGATCCGTTAAATCCTGGATTTCCTGTTTATGCGCTTTCACCCATTTTGCCGACTGTACGGCAAGCACTGCCAGAACCGGTCCTGCCAATACAAGCGGTGCAAATGCAATCGGTGCAGCTACAGTCGCAAGCCCCAAACCGCCAGCTGCCAAAGCGCCGCCGCCAATCAAAGACGCTGCGCCTCCAACTGCAGCACCGGCGCCCGCGCCTGCAAGAGACGCTATACCGACGCCACCGGCGACGCCGCCGACAATTCCGCCCGCTGCAAGCGCGGCTTTTCGTTTCATGACTTCATTTTTTGTGGCTTCCATGTCCCTTCCAATTAGCGG
Organism: uncultured Clostridia bacterium; assembly: GCA_946610835.1. Lineage (GTDB taxonomy): Bacteria > Bacillota > Clostridia > Oscillospirales > Acutalibacteraceae > UBA1425. Next base: position 2,427 of record CAMOCU010000185.1, read on the forward strand.
CTCCAAACGCTTGACTTTCTCTTTTTCTTCCTTCGACAGTTTCTCTGGGCTTTCCACATATAGCAGCAGTGTCGGCTTTTTCATCGAATTTGCAGAGTCCTTTTCGCAATACGCGACGAGTTCCCGCATCCACTCCAGATACTGATCCCTGTCTTTTTCGGAAAGCACGATTTCCGGTTTCTTTGCCATAGAACAATCCTCCTATTTTTATTCTTCATATAAAGCGGACATGCTTCGGATTTCATCCCGCATTTCCGCGACAAACTCCGGCGGAGACAGCACCTTGACCCAACCGCCCTGACTTAAAAGCCACATTTTGATGCCGTCGCCGTAGACTTCGGCTTCGATGATATAGGTTCCTTCTTTGCGCTCGATGATCCTGGCGGTCTGCAGCTTGTCCAGTACTGCCTGCACCGAAGGTCCCGAAAACGCAAAGCGGATCGTTTGCAGTTTTCCCGGCCACATATACAGACTCTTCCTGCGCAGTTCGCCTTCGTTGAAGGTCGGCGTTTTCGGCAGTAGATTGTTACGATGCACCGTGATATGGCGAATGCGATCCAGCCGGAAGTATCGAGGCTCCTCTATATTCTCATCCACCGGAAATGCGATTAGGTAGTAGTAGAAATCAGCAAACAGAATGGACGCCGGATAGATGCGGTGTGTGACCGGACTGCGATCCATGCGGTAATAGTGAATCGTGATCTCCCGTTTGTCTTTGATACACTTTGCGATTGCCCACAAATTGTCCTGCACGCTGTCGCAGTCGTGCTTGATCTCGCTGTAGTGGTAAAGTTCGTTCCTAAGAAGCTGCTCCAGCAGCGGCCGATCCTCGGGAGACACGAAGTGCCGCAGTTTGTCCATGATCGTGAGCAGCTCGACTTTGGAAAATGGTCTTGATCCGACAAGCACCTCAACGACCGAAAGCAGTTCCTTGCTGCTGAGAAATCCGTCCATGGACAGGTGATAGCACTTGTCACGGAAGGAATAGACAAGCTCTGTGTTGCCGACAAGCTCGCGATGATCCGCTAAAAACGCTTTGATGTTGTTCAGATCACGCGAAATGTTCTTGACCGAGGTGCCGAAGTCATCCGCTAACCTGCGCACATACAAGTCCTCGCCGCGCAATGCCCGAAAAAAGATCGACAGCACCCTGTCCTGTTTGCTATACATACAACCACCCTTTCCCTGACGATAGCTTTGATCGTTTACCATTATACACGAAGAGGCGGACATAAGGGTGTCCATCTGAAAAAATAACTGAAAAAAGAAAAAAGGTACGCAGCCGAGCGACTGCGCACCAAAAAAACGCAGCTTCGGCTTCTGTTGCAAGGGACTGTCCCGAATTTTGTGTAAAGTCTGAATGGTGGTATAGAACAAGGCGAAATCATATGATCAGGGAGGGCGGCTTCTGCGATGTCAATTGATATGAACCACTTTCCCCCAAAAAAGAAAAGCAAGTTC
>CAMOCU010000186.1 GCA_946610835.1 uncultured Clostridia bacterium
AAAGGAAACGGCCGATGCGATTCTGCAGTGTTTTTATCCCGGTGCAATGGGCGGCTTGGCACTGGCGAACATTCTGTTTGGAGAAGTATCGCCGAGCGGCCGCTTGCCTGTAACATTTTACCGCAGTGCGGAGGATCTGCCGCCTTTCGAGGATTATGACATGCAGGGGCGCACGTATCGATTCTTTACGGGTGAGCCGGTCTATCCGTTCGGTTACGGTCTGAGTTACAGCGAGATCACCGAAGATTGGCAGGATGCATATACCGTCATGCTGGAGAACCGCGGGGAGTATCCCGTCCGCTACAGCGTGCTGCGCTATACGGATGAACCGCACCGTGCGCTGCAGGATTTCCGGAAGCTTCTGCTGCTTCCCGGAGAGAAAAAGACGGTTCGGTTTGATGCAAACTGAGCTTGAAAAAAGATGAAGCCGGCCGGATGCTTTTGCGTATCCGGCCGGCTGTTGTTTGCCGCGTTTTTGCGATACAATGACTCAAAGCGTGTTGATCATCTGAATATAATCTATGTAGTAATTGCGAATGTCCGTCGGGCGAAGGAAGCCGCCGTTGAACATCATGTGATCGGCGTGCAGGGTGGGAAAGATGTTCCAGATGCCCGGCTCGATGTGCGACAGGTCAAGCGGTTGCTGCGGCGCGTGAAACGGCGCCAGTTCGGAAATCGTATTGACGAGTCCATCGTTTTCCTGCCAGCTTTCATCCAGCACAACGCCGCCCGCTGTTACCCCGCGGAACATGCCGATCGCCTTGCTTGTGAGCAGAAACATCGGCACCATTCCGGCCAGCGGCACGCTGTTGCCGTTATTGGCAACGCGGCTGTAGGCACACGGAACAGAGAAGTAGTACACGCTGTCGACCGTTTCACATGCGTCCGCAAGCTCGATGGCGCGGTCTACCTGCATGTCATACGCGGCTGTGTCTTCAAACGGACGATCTGTTTTAAAAATATGATTGAACCAGTCGCGGCCTGCCTGGCCGGGGAAGTTGCCCATGCCGAGATTGGATTTGGTTTCGGGGTTGGTCATTTCGTAAACCGTTGTTCCGTTGAGCGGTGCGGCGAGCGCCGTGAGTGAATAGATCCAGTCGGCTTTGCCGCCGGCAAACAGCGGGGAAAGATCTTCCTGCGGCGTTCCGCTGCGCTCCTGCGCATCGCCGCCGCGCATCAGCTCCAGAAAGATAAGAACTGTCGCTCCGCCAAAGGAATGCCCCAGCAAATTGACCTTGTGTGTTTCGTCGAACGCGTCAATCAACGGTCTGCCGGTAAAATCACGGCCGTAGCGCGCATGATGGCAGCGGGCGCTGTGTACCGCACCGTAATCTGTCAAAGTGCCTGTCAGCTGCGCATACAGCTCACATGCGCGATCCCATGCGCTGTCGACAGGATCAACGGACGCCGCGTAACAATGCAGACCGCGCGCACGCAGATTGCGCATCAAACTGCCGGTGAAGGAACCGAAATAAGAAATCAAGTGATCCATGCGGTCATATTCGCCCCATCCGTTCAGTCCATGAACAAATACATAAGCATAATCTGTATTCCACGCAGACCTGTCGATTTCCCGCCGTGGTAAATTCAGCCCCGGCAGCAGAAACATCACAATGGTCAGAAAAAAAGAAACCAGTCGCTTCATCCCATATCTCCTCGCACATATTGATTCAAACAAGCCACAGTATACCACATCTTGTAGGGGAATACAAGCGTTTTCAGACACATTGTTCGAATTTTGGCGCGAACGCGGGATTGTTTTTGGCAGCAGGATGTGGTAAACTTATTAGAGAAGGAGGCGGAGTATATGGACAAACGACCGATGTATTTGCTCACCTATGACCACGGCGGTTTTATTCTGTGGGGGGACAGGGTACAGGCACGGCTGGAAAAAATCACAGGATGGCTGGAGAAGTATCCGAAACTGCGGATCGGACTGGATTACGAGGCGTTTACATTCGATGAAATGCCGCAAATCACGGCGCTCGTGCGAAACCTGCTTGCGCGGTTTCCGGGGCGCGTAGGACTTGGTTCCACGACCTATGGCCAGCCGTTGTCGCTGTTTCTTTCGGAGGAGAGCAACGTGCGTCAGCTCACGTTTGCAGTGCGCACGAATCTGCACCATTTCGGTGTTACGCCGCCGTTGTATGCGGTGTCGGAATTTGCGTTTCACAACCAGCTCCCGCAGCTTTTGCGGGATTGCGGGTATGCAGGCGTGCTGTTCCGCACGCACGTTATGAATTACGGTTATCAAAAAAGCTTTGACAGTGCCTACGGTTTCTGGCGCGGCAAAGACGGGACGCAGATTCCGGCCATTCCGACCTATGCCGGCGCCGGTGAAGGCTATACCAACTGCACGGTGGATAATTGGATCCTGACCCGTTGGCCGGACGCGTCGCAGTACGCACCGGAGGATTTTGAGCAGATGTTTTCGGATTACACGCCGCTGCTCGCCTCGCGGTACGACGACATCAGCAACGGTACCGAGGAATTGGTCGCTGCGGTACAGCGCACAGACAACTGGCAGTTCGTCCTGTTGGAGGATCTGCCGGCCATTTACGGCGAGCCGGAAAAAGATTTGCCGACAGATGATAATGATTTTCATGGTCGTATGCCGTGGGGATATTGCGGCAACGAGATTTTTAACGGCGTGCGCCGCGCAGAAACAAAGGCTGTGCTTTCCGAACACATGAACGCGCTGTCTGTGCTGCAGGGCGGCGCGTCGATGCATACGCAAATGACCGCCGCTTGGCAGAATGTGCTTGTGGCGGAGCATCACGATGTGACGATCTGCGGGCTTTTGGACGAAGCGCACCGATTTATCGGAGAGTCCGAACGCCTGTCAGATGCGGTGTGCGCGGATTCCCTGCAGGCATTGGTGCGCGCTGACGGGGAACAAAAGAACTTGCTTGTCTGCAATCCGCATGCGTTTCCTGTTTCCGGATGGATTGAAACAGGACAGTACAGTGCTCTGGCTTCGCCCGGCATACCGACCGAGCAGCGTGACGGGCAAACACGTTTGTATGTGACGCTTCCGCCGTTGACCAGACAGGTATTTGCGCTCGAGCCGGGCGCACAGCAGCCGGACAGCGTCATCCGTTATGACGCGCAGAGCGGCACACTGACTACACCGCAGTATACGTTTGTTCTCACACGTTCGGGGATCGCATCCATTGCGGACACAAAGACGGGTACGCCTGTCACGGCCAACGGTTCCAATGCGCTGCTGCAGGGATGGATCGACGATGTGCCTTGCGGCAGCGACGGGATATGGCAGATCCGGATTTATGCGCACTCGGTCAAAGCAAGCTATACCGGCAGAGTCGGAAGCATACCCTTCCGCTTTACTATGGAAACGGACGAGTTCAGCGCTCGGATCGATTGCACGGTGCGGTTCGATCTTGACGGCGAGCGTGTCGGCCGGGTCGGCGTTACTAAGGGGATTCATACCGCATATGTCGTCAACGGATCAGTGCACGAAAACAAGCTGCGCATGGTGCTGGATCTGTGTCTGGATTCATCGCGGCGCATGGTGCGCGATCTGCCCTTTGCGATTGCAGACTGGGACGATCAAATTCCGCAGCCGGAGGATTTTTGGTATGCGGGTAAAAAAGTGCTCGTCGATCACCGTGTCTCGCACGAGGAGTGCTTGCGCAATGCGTGTTATCTGCAGGGCGTGTACTGGCTTGCACTGCGCGACGCATCGCAGGGTTTTGCTGTGCTGAACAAAGGATGCATGGGAAGCGCAGTGGAAGGCAACCGCCTTTCCGTTCCGCTGATCTATGCCAACGACTATATGTGCGGGACACGGATGCTGCACGGCAGCTTTGAAAATCGGTTTGCGCTGCTGCGTGTTCCGCCGCAGTGGACAGACGTGCGCCTG
>CAMOCU010000187.1 GCA_946610835.1 uncultured Clostridia bacterium
AATGTGCGTTCCGGTATGAACCTGACGCTGACGACGGAATACGACGCGAAAAAGGGTGAGACATATCATTGGTACTTCGAGGGTGAAGGCGTGCTTTGGCCGAAAGGCGACAATGCGTGGGAAGACTACACGGAGAAAACCATCAGCGGCTATATCGATTGCGGCGGAGAACAGACCGTGATCTGCGAAGTCGTGAACGCAAAGGGCGACGTGGTCTTTACCGAGATGTTCCACATCCATGCGCGTCTTTCGCTGGCGGGCAAAACGCGGGAGGTTGTGCGGGAAACGTATCTGTACGGCGTTATGGAATACACGAAAAACCATTTCCACTGGAAGATCATGGATCTGCTGGATAAGATGGGCGTCAATGTGTACGGCGAATAAGCCGCAGGCACAAAAAGTTGACATTTGTCCGCGCGCGTGGTATAAATCAGGAAAAGGATGTGAGTGCATGACAGCCAAGGAAGTCCTGATATACCTCGCGCGCCGGATTCATACAACCGTACTTGCAACCGCAGACGCGCAGGGGCTGCCTGTAACGGCAGCGGTGGACATGATGGATGCGGATGAGAACGGTTTGTATTTTCTGACCGCGCGCGGGAAAAGTCTGTACGACCGCCTTTCCCGCGGCGGTTTTGCCGCTCTGACCGGAATTGAGGGAGCGGATACTATGCACAGCGTGGCCGTTTCCGTGCGCGGAAACGTGCGTGAGATCGGCAGCGGGAGACTCAAGGATTTGTTTGAAAAGAACCCGTACATGCGCACGATCTATCCCACAGAGGAATCCAGACGCGCGCTCACGGTGTTTTGTCTGTATGCCGGTACAGGGGAGTGGTTCGACCTGTCGTGCAGACCCATCGAGCGGTTTTCTTTCACCTTTGGCGGCGCGGCGGATACTGCGCAAAGTTACAGCATCACAGACGCCTGCAGCGGATGCGGCGCCTGTGCGGCGGTTTGCCCGCAGGAATGCATCTATACGGCTGTGCTGCCGGCCGTGATCCGGCAGGAACACTGTCTGCACTGCGGCAACTGTATGCGGGTCTGTCCGTCCGGCGCTGTGGTGCGCGGCGCAGCGGCAGGTGCGCAGTGAGCGTTTGAAGCGGCGCTCCCGTGCTTCATTTGGCGAACAGCGCTTCCTGAAAAACAAGCACGATACGGCGTCCTGCTGTATCGTGCTTTTTCCATCCTCTCATTGACAAAAAGCTGCAAAATGGTATACTGATAGGCAGAGAAAGCAAAGAAAAAATGAATCCATTCGCTTCACTGTATGCATCGGATTGAAACAGCGCTTTTTCAGAGGGGAAATGAGTATGCAAAGATGTCTGGGGTGTATGCGCGAGTTCAGCGAGGAATTTGAGATCTGTCCGTACTGTGGGTATATTGTCGGCTCGGACGCCGCATCCAAAAATCACCTGTCGCCGGGGACCGTGCTGCAAGACCGTTATATTCTCGGCAAAGTGCTCGGGCAGGGCGGATTCGGCATTACATACATTGCGTGGGACAAAAAGATCGGCCGCGCGGTGGCGGTCAAAGAATACATGCCCAATGCGTTTGCGTCGCGTATCACGGGAGAAAAAGAAGTGTCATGCTTCAATGCGCAGGCGCAGCAGCAGTTCAATCTCGGGCTGGAGAAAACGCGCAAAGAGACGCAGGCGCTTTCCCGTTTCAGCACGCTGGAAAGCGTCGTCAAGGTTTATGATTTCATCGAGGAAAACAAGACCGCTTATATTATCATGGAACTGCTGCGCGGCAAAACGGTCAAGGAGATATTGTCCGAGCGCGGAAAGCTGACCTTTGCGCAGACGATCCGCATCATGACGCCGGTGCTGCAGACGCTCGACGCCATGCACAAGGTCGGTATGATTCATCGTGACGTTGCGCCGGATAATATTTTTGTTTGCGAGGACGGCAAGATCAAGCTGCTCGATTTCGGCGCGGCACGCGTGGTCAGCGGGACGGACAACAAGACGCTGTCGATCATGCTCAAGGCCGGATATGCGCCGGTGGAACAATACAGCGGCAAGTCAAAGCAGGGCGCGTTTACGGATGTTTACGCCGCAAGTGCAACGATGTATAAAATGCTGACTGGCGAAACGCCGCCGGACAGCCTGAGCCGCGAAGCGGGCGACAACGAGCTGCAAACGGCATTGTCGAAAACCGACGCGCCGCCCGCTGCAAAGAAAACGATCCTGCGCGGCATGGCGCGAACCGCATCCGACCGCATTCAGACCGCGCAGCAGCTGCTGGAACAGCTGCAAGAAAAGCCACATGGAAAATATTGCAGTACCCGCCCTGATGTATTTAAGAAATCATTCTTGAAGAAAAAGTCATCAAAACGAATTGCAGTCGTTGCTGCTTGTATGGTGGCTGTTGCTTTATTCGCTGCATTCATTTATAAGTTTGGTTCAAACGTTATTGTGGGTAATAAAACTATCCATAAAGATAATACGGTTCCTGCGGCGCAATCCGGTCAAGATTTACCGAATGTGCAGAATACAGAAAAGCAATCCGACGAAGAAATTGAACAAAGCTATGAGAATGTTCGTATTGGCGATACGATTTCTTTTGGAAAATATGAACAGGACAACAATGATTCCAACGGCAAAGAGGAATTGGAATGGATTGTATTGGATAAGCAAAAGGATCGCATTCTTGTTATTACAAAATATTGTATTGATCAATCTTCATACCACTGTGATAAAACTGAAGTCACATGGCAAGACTGTACATTGCGTCAGTGGATGAACATAACATTTAAAAATCATGCTTTCAGTTATTTCGAACAGCAGAGAATCATTCCTGTTTCACTGCAGAATGAGGATAATCCGCAGTACGGAACGGATGGAGGACTTGATACAACAGACGGAATCTTTGCTCTTTCCATTTCGCAAGTAAAGGAATACTTTTCTTCAGATGAACAGCGGCGTGGTGTTGCCACTGCTTTTACCAAAGCCAACGGTGCGTTTGTGGGCGATAGTTATGGAACATCTTGGTGGTGGCTGCGTACTCCCGGCGAAAGCCAAACAAGAGCAGTGCTGGTTGATGTATTCGGTAAAATCATCGTTCGCGGCGGCGAAAGTGTAAATATAAACAATGACGCGGTCCGGCCGGCGATGTGGATTTCCACGAATGCAGATACTTCGCAACAGTATTCTGGCTCTATCGCGAACCTGCTTCGCATGAACGGATCGGAGCTATCTGCGGACATTTTGCAGAAGGCGGCAGATGTATTGTACAATACATCTGCGGATTCTCTTTTTGAAAACAATCCGTCTCTTGCAACAGAAACATTAAAGCCGTATTATTCTGACAGTGCTATTCAAGAACTCATAAAAAAAGGCATATCAGGAAGCGTGTTAGTACTCTATCCGTTATCGGATCAGTCGTGGATTGAAACAACCTGCAGAATCCAGTCTTTTGATGAAAGAAATGAAACGGCAATTCTTCAAGTGATTTGTAAAAAGCATCTGTTTTTTGAGCTGGATAAAACCGGTCAAAAAACAGAAGAATGGGACGGGACATGGCAGAGTATCCCCCAAGAATACTTAGATACAGTCGAAGGCCTTGTTGCAATTCAGTTTGAGAATACAAAATGGAAAGTGGATTCCTGCAAAATCTATTCTCAATAATAAGCTTTTGATTGGCAATCTCCCGGCAACCTTTTCCCGCGCCGAAACAGTCTCCCGGACTGTTTCGGCGCCCCTCCTGCACTTTTGGCTGGCGGGGATTTTGCCGCCCTGCGGTCGGCGACCCCAAAGGCGCCGCCTTTGGATTCCGCACGCCTTTGAAAAGGTTTGCGCGGAACTTTTGATTTACAATATTTCCTTAGGAAGCGCTGATTAAATCGGGGTGTGCGAGGGGACGAGAGATTTTTTCGGC
>CAMOCU010000188.1 GCA_946610835.1 uncultured Clostridia bacterium
CACTTTCGTTATTCGCGCATTCCGGGTCGTCCGACGCTTTGAGCGTCATTTTCTGCATGGCGGCATGCAGCGCCTGATATGTCACGCAGGTCAGCAGACGCGGCGCATGCAGATCCTCCGATATATAATCCGTTTCCCGGCCGTCCCGGGGCATGAATGCCTCGACAAACCGTTCGCCCCACTGGCGGCGGATCGTCACCGACGGCGCAAGGATAAGCGCGGGCTTTCCAAGCCGCCGTACAAGCTCCAGACCGAGGATCGTTTTGCCGCTGCCGGGCGCGGCCACGATATGGATATGACCGTCCCGCAAATGTGCCGCCGATTTGTCCAGCACTGCCTGCTGGTACGTGCGGAATGTCCATGCAAACCGAACGCCGTCAAATGTTTTCATGCAATCCCTCCGTTCAGCGCCGCGCAGTTCACGGCACGCGCTGCTTAAATCTGTTTTTGTCCTGCTGTACAAAATCCTGCCACGCAGCCTCTTTTGACGCTGCGGTTGCACAAGGGGCGAACATATGCTATACTAATCGCGAAACCATTCTGAAAAAGAGGTGTTCGGATGTATCCTGAACTGTGCAAAATCGAGGGCTTTTTTGCCCGGGCAATGCAGCAGATTCTTGACCGGCAGCTGCTGGATCAAAAACTGTGGGCAAACTGCATCGGTGTTTTCTCCTCCGGCATCGACGACGCCGACCGCGGCTGGCGCTGCGAATACTGGGGCAAGATGATGCGCGGCGCGTGCCTGTCATACACGCTCACCCGTTCGCCGGAATTGTATGCGGTGCTCACGGATGCCGTTCGCGGACTGCTTGCGCGGCAGGAAGAAAGCGGCCGGATCAGCTCCTACTCCGTTGAAAACGAATTCTACGGCTGGGATCTGTGGGCGCGGAAATATGTGATGACCGGGCTGCAGCATTATTTCGACATCTGCCGCGATGCGCAGCTGCGCACACAGATTCTGCAAGCACTGACTGCGCATGCCGATTACATTCTCCGGCACATCGGTCCGGGAAAAATCCACATTCTCGACACTGGTCTTTATTGGGGCAGCGTCAACTCCGCGAGCATTCTTGAACCGTTTGTGCGCCTTTATGCGGACACGCAAAACAAACGCTACCTCGATTTTGCCGAATACATTCTCCAGTCCGGCGGATGCAGCGACGGCAATTTGATCGACTGCGTTTTTGACGACAAAGCGCCGTTTGAATTTCCCGAACAAAAAGCGTATGAAACCATGAGCTTTTTTGAAGGGCTGCTTGCCTATTATGAAATCACGGGAAACGAAAAAGCGTTTCGCGCCGTGCGGATGTTTGTGGACGCGTTGCTGCAAACGGACTATACGGCAATCGGCTCCTGCGGCTGCACGCACGAACTGTTTGACCATTCCACCGTCCGCCAAGTGATCCCGAGCGTCGAAATCATGCAGGAAACGTGCGTCACGGTCACGCTGCTGCGCCTGCTCGCACGCCTGTTCCGCATCACAGGCGAAAAAAGACTTTTCGACGCCATCCGGCTGAGTGCAAACAACGCGCTGGCCGGGGCGCTGAACAGAAACGGATTTGCACAGTACAGCTTTGAGCGCAAGGAATATCTGCCCGGCATGCTGTTTGACAGCTACTCCCCGCTGCGCGGCGGAATACGCGGACGCGGGATCGGCGGCTTCAAACAATTCGCGGACGGGACGCATTTCGGCTGCTGCGCGTGCATCGCCTCGGCCGGGTTTGCGCTGTATCCCCTGCTGTGCGTCACCGCGCAAGGAAACACGATCCGCGTCCACGACGTACTGTGCGGAACCTACGCGTTCCCCGCTGAAAACGGTCAGATCCGCATGCAGATCTCTGCGGATCGGATCCGCATCCAAGCACCCGCGCACATACGCTGTACGGTTCGCGTCACATCGGGCGACCTGTACACCAAAATCACAGCATCCTGCCCGGCCGCAGTTGTTCCGGATGCAGACGGATACTACACTTTCCCGGACATGACCGACGGCAGAGAGATCGCGCTGTCTGTACAGCCGCAGTGGATCGAAGAACAGATAGATTCCGCCGTGTGCCTGCATTACGGGCGGTGGACGCTTGCGTCGGATACAGCAAAGGCGCCGCAGTTTGTGCCAGGGCAGCCGGTCAGATTCATCCGGGATGAAAACGGCCGGATCATGCATCGCGCGCTCACGCCGCAGGACGGCGAACAGGTGCGCTTCGCCGTACAGACCGACCGCGGCGACCTGATTGTGACCGACTATGCCGCGGCAGGACAAGACGGCCGCAGCGCCGTGAGCGTCTGGTTCTGAGAAAAAGCGCACAGCACTCTATGCCGATTATAACATAAACGCCCGAATTGTCAACCGAAACGACCGTTTGCGTCTTTTCCTGAAAATAATCCATATTGTTCTGTTTCGGAATTATATATAGCTGAACATATTGTATACTATTTACAGAATTTTTTGTGAAGGGACTGTGTTTTATGGGCAAAAACATCATCGTCGCAGGCGCCGGACACGGCGGCTTGGCGGCGGCGTACCATCTGGCAAACAGCGGCTACACGGTAACCGTGTACGAGCGCGCCGCGCAGGAATGCGATCTCGGATACGAGTGGGAGGATTTCTTCGACGCCGCTACGTTTGAAGAATCCGGCCTGCCGGAACCCGACAAAGGCAAGATCCCGAAAGTGCCGATTTCCTTTTACGGCCCCAATCCGGAAGACGAACCCATCCGTCAGACCTTCGCGCCGGGCGAGGTCGAAATGCACATGTACCGCAAGGATCTGTACGCACATCTTGTCCGCATTGCCCGGGAAGCCGGCGTAGAAATTGTGTTCGGCTGCACCATTTATGCGCCGAAACTCATCGGCAGCCGCATTATCGGAATTGAAACGTCCATGGGTGATTTCACAGCCGATCTCGTGATCGACGCATGCGGCGTGGATTCTCCACTGCGCACCAATCTGCCCGCCTATCTCGGCGTGCAAAAGACACTGCACAAATACGACTACGTGTATGCCTACCGCGCCTACTTCAACCGTTTGGAGGGGTTCGAGGACGTACAGAACGAATATAAGACCTACTTCGTCGACGACGGCAGGATGGGTACCTGCTGGGCAGTTACAACGGAAAACACAGTCGATCTGCTGATCGCGCGGTTCGAGCCGTTCGGTCAGGACGAAATCGACCGCATGTACAAAATCTTCAAGGCGGACAATCCGCATCTGGGGGATACGCGTGTGCTCGGCGGCCAGGTGACCAAGATCCCGCTGCGTCGTCCGCTGGCGGTGCTTGTGGCGGACGGATACGCGGCCATCGGCGACAGCGCCTGCATGACCGTTCCGATCGCCGGTTCCGGCATTGCAAACAGTCTGCGCGCGGGCAAACTGCTCGCGGACGCTGTGCGCGCTGATCGCAACGAAGAATTCACCGTATCCACGCTGTGGAAATACCAGAAGGATTACTACGAAAATATCGGCGGCACCATGGCAATGATCGACGCGGCCAAGTCGTTTTTCCTCAACCTGAAAAAGGCGGACTTTGAATTCTTTTTCGGCAGCAACATTCTCAATTCGGACGACCTGTCCATCAATACCAACGCCACCTCTGCCAAGGCGATGTTCTCCCATTTCAGCATGTCCACAATTATGGATAAGCTGAAAAAAGTCGGCGGCAACCGTTCGCTCGTCCGCCGTTTGGGCGCGCTTTCTGTCCGCATCGGGCGGCTCAAGCTGACACTCTCGCGCATGCCCGAAGAATACAGCCGCACGGCAGTCAACAAATGGGTCGAAAAATACGACCGCCTGTTCTCGGACGTTTCGGAAAAATAAGGAAGCGCTGATTAAATCGGGGTGTACGAGGGGACGAGAGATTTTTTCGGCA
>CAMOCU010000189.1 GCA_946610835.1 uncultured Clostridia bacterium
AGTACAGGGGTACGCATTTCGCATTAGCGCAAGGGCTTACACGTTATTTTTCTTGTCTGAAGCGTCTCATGGCTTTTAGACAATATATATGATTTATCACTATTTTTTCATTGTTGCAACTGTACGTTGACAGGATACTGATCCGGGTGATATCATAGATATGATTCTGATAACGGAGGGGTTGAGAAACATGCATGAAGTGAAATCAACGCTCAAGCGGCTTGCGCTATACTATCTGCTTCTGGCGGTCAACATTATACCTTGTGCAAGCATCCTTCCCGACCGATTTCCGACGCGGAACGTTTCATCGATCTATCTGCTGTTCCTATCTGTGTGTTTGGTTTTGTACTATGCTTACAGACTGCCGAGGGCGGGCGGATTGTCGGTCATTATGAAATCGCTTTCATGTATGGCTTTACTTCTTATTCTGCTGCGCGGCATCAAATACAGCGTATTTGCCGGCGTGGACGTGCTGGCGCGCCATACATGGTATCTGTATTATGTGCCGATGCTTCTGATCCCTCTTTTTTTCTTTTATATTGCTCTGCTTATCTCGCCGAAGGATGAGTTGAGGATTTTAAAAAAATGGTATTGGATCGGTGCGGTTACCGTTGTAATGATTCTGCTGGTGCTTACAAACGATCTGCATCAGCAGGTATTCCTCTTTCAGCCGGGATATGCCGGCTGGGACGGGCAATATTCCTACGGATGGCTGTTTTATATCATTACCGCATGGCAGTATTCGCTGTATCTGGCGGCTGTTGTGGTTCTTGGACTTAAATGCAGCGTCAGCAGCGCAAAAAAGTCTGCATGGTTGACGGTCATTCCGTTCGTTTTCGGGATCGCTGAGAGCGTTTTGCTGGCAACGGGGAAAATGCCAAAGCTCAACGGCACCTACATCATCGAGCTTCCCGAAGCATTGATTTTTATGGTGGCGGGGATACTGGAATGCTGTATGCAGCTGGGGCTGATCCCGACCAACAAGGGATACGGAAAGCTGTTTCAGACCTTTCCTATCTGTGCGCAGATCACAGACCGCAAAGGCAAAACGGTTTATGCCTCCGACTCTGCGGATCCGCTGACCGCGGAGCAGTTTACTGCGCCTGATGGAACGAGGATCGGCACACATGCCGTCCTGCACAAAATGGTGCTGCCCGGCGGATTTGGCTTCTGGCAGGATGATCTGACGGAGCTTGACCGGTTAAATGAAGAACTTGAAGAGGCAAGGGAACAACTTTCGCAGGAAGCGGAGCTGATCCGCCTGCAAAACGATCTTGCGGAAAAACGCGCGAAAATAGAACAGCGCACGGCGCTTTATGATACAATCGCCAAGCACACGCAGCGGCAGTCCAGGGCCATCTCCCGTCTGGCGGAAGCGGCGCGTGCATCCTCCGACGCGGCAGTTCGAGAAACGTGCTGCCGTCAGATCACCTTGTTCGGCGCGTTTATAAAGCGCTATGGAAATCTGATGCTTTTGTCGGACAAGCGTTCAACGATCGAGGCGGGCGAACTGGTGCTTTCCTTCTCGGAGGTGCTGCGCTATCTGAATTTTTGCGGGATACCGGGCGAGCTGGTCAACACGGCGGATGGTGAAATGCGCGCCGAAGCAGCTCTGGCGGTCTTTGAGACGTTCGGTATGTTGCTCGAAGCAAATCTTGCCGTTCTGCGCGGAGTGTTTGTCAACCTTTCCTCCGGCGAAACGCCTGTGTGCAAGCTGACGATGGAACATCTGTCGATTCCCGTTTCCGACGATATTCGGCAAAAACTGAAAAGCGCGGAGATTCAAACCGATATTTTGCGGGAGGATGATGTAACCTATCTTTGCTTCTCGCTGCCTGAAAGTAGGTGTGCGGCATGACGGCATTGGATATGCTTACAGAACTATACCGATCGGTTTTTTCGCTTTGGACGTTGCTGCTGTGTCTGATTTGTATTTTTGGTATCGTACTGGCGATCCGTCACAGGCGATACCGCTTTGCCGCTTTTTCTCTGTTTCCCCTTATGAGCACATATTTTCTGTGGCAGGTACTGTTCGATATCCACCTTGTCGGCGGCACAAAGCAGATTGCCGCCATCAGCCGAAAACTCGGCGGTCTTCCGTGGCTGTGCTGGCTGGCGGCGTTTTTCGTTCTCACAGCGGCGGCTGTGCTCTTATTTCTTATCATTCTGCGCTATGGGAAACGAAGCATCACGCCTGCCGCAGTGAAGCGCCTGTTAGATCAGATGCCCTGCGGTGTGTGCTGCTGGCGTGACAGCGGACGGGTTCTGTTCTCGAATATCTGCATGAGCCGTCTGTGCGTCAGCCTGACGGGAAGTCATCTGCGCAACGGAAATCACTTTCACGACAAAATCAAAGATGAGATCCTGACTGTCGATGGAAAGGTATGGCGTTTTGCTTGCCGTGATACTGTTTTTAGCGGCGAAACGCTGCACGAAATGATTGCCTCAGACATTACGATGGAGTACGCCAAAACGCAGGCGCTGGAGCAGGACAAGGCGGCGCTTTCGCGGCTGAAGGGTGAATTGCAGGCATATAGTCTGCGCATCGAAGATACGGTTCGACAACAGGAAATTTTGCAGGCAAAGATCAATATCCATGACGAAATGAACCGGCTGATGCTTTCCACCATGGCGGCGGACAAGACGGATACAGCGGCGCTTGACCGTATTTTCTCGCAATGGGAGCAAAACGCGTTGTTTTTATGTATGCAGGCAGATGAATCGGAAGATCAAAAAGAGGCAGAGCGTTTAAACGATCTTGCGCGATCGCTGGGGATCCGTCTGACATGGCGAACAGAGCTTCCGTCTGCCATGACAAGCAAACAGCGGGCTCTGTTTTTCACCGCTGCACAAGAGGCTGTAATCAATGCCGCAAAGCACGCCGGAGCAAATAATCTGGACATCTCATTTACGGAGAACGCGCAAACGCTTCTCTGCGACTTTGTAAACGATGGAATTATACCGTCGGAGGACGTGCGTTTCGTTGGTGGACTGAAAAATCTTGCACTGCTTGCTGGTGAACAGCGTGCTTGTGTTTTTGCAAAATGTGCAGAGAGATTCACGCTTTCTCTGCGTTTTCAAAAAAGTGTCTGAAAATCAGCCGATCGGCGGATGCACTTTCGCGGTACAAAGAGTAAAATAAAAGAAGATCGTAAAAGGAGGTGTTCTGCCATCGCGTATAATGTATTGATTGTAGAGGATCAGGATATGCCGCGTGAGCTGTTTGAAATCTATATCCGTTCCAGCGACCGATTTCATCATCTTCTTTCGGTGGCGAATGCCGCAGCCGCGCCTTCTGTTTGCCGCACAAGTCAGGTGGATTTGATTTTAATGGACGTTATGACTGAGCTCGGTCACAGCGGTCTGGACGCGGCGGAAGAAATCAAGCGGCAGTTCCCGCACGTCAAAATCATCATCGTGACTTCCATGCCGGAATATTCATGGCTGGAGCGTGCAAGAAAAATCGGGGTGGATTCCTTCTGGTACAAGGACGGGCAGAAGGAAAGCATACTGGACTTGATGGAACGCACGATGGCAGGCGAATGTATTTATCCTGATGAAACGCCGCTGATCCACATCGGCAATACGACAAACCGTGATTTTACGCAGCGGGAGCTTGAAATCCTTAAAGAGCTGACCTCGGGCGACAGCAACACCGTCATTGCCGACAGGCTTCATATCTCTGTGGGAACCGTGAAAAGCCATATCCAGCACCTTTTGGAAAAGACCGGTTTTAGAACTCGCACGGAGCTTGTATCCGAAGCGTGCAGCCTTGGGATCGTGGTAAGGAACACTATCCGTGAGTATTGATTTCATCAAAAA
>CAMOCU010000190.1 GCA_946610835.1 uncultured Clostridia bacterium
TGACGTTGAAGTACACATAGTCATACATGCTGTACTCAGGCACAAGGGAAGTTGTGGAGGCAACCCACGCTTCAGGGAAGAAGTTTCTCGCAGCCTTCGCGCCGGTATTGACACGGCCCTGCGGGCTTTTGTTACAATCGGTCACATTGCCGCCGGGGTTCTGAATGACCTTGAAGAAGGCATTGCCTTCGGGATCTCTCGTGCAGGCGGAAGGCCCGACGACCTCGGTCGTAAATTCGGAACCGTTCATTGCGGGCACGAAATATCTGTTGTCGTAATAAACGATGAAGCTGTTGGAGCTGACGATGAAGTTGGCGGACATATACACCGTCACATTCACAATCTGCCCCTGCTTGAGTGTGGAACCGACAACATCGGTAGCCAAACGGAATTTTGCGGTATAGGGTTCGACCTTCCAGATCGCGTACAGCATGGTGTACTGTGCGGGAACAGTTGTAAAGGTGATTGCTTCCTCTTCGGTCGCATCGTCGGTCAGACCCCAGCCGACAAAGACATAGCCTTCCTTGGTCGGCTCATCCGGGAAATTGAGCACATCGCCCACGCTCAGATTGACATAGTTGTTTGCGTTGAAGGTGGACGCCATCGTGCCGCCGTTGGCGGAGAAGTCGATGTTGACCTTGTTGGCATTCCACTTGGCATAGAAGGTCACGTCGGTAGCGCCGATTCTGTACGGGAACGTCGCTCTCTGTGTGAGCGCGGCGTCGGTATACCATTCGCCGCTGAAGACGTAACCGGCTCTTGCGCCGGGTGCCGCAGGCTCTGCGACGGTGGTGTTCAGCTGTGCGCTGTATACTTTCGGCGTGGAACCATCATTATAATCCACCGTGTAGTTGCGGTACGAATCGCTCCAAACAGCATAGAATTTCAGGTTGCTGCTCGGGAACGTATACGAATCCAGACTCTGCGCCTGACTGATGGGCGCTGTGGATGAAGAAGCCCAGCCCATGAACGCATAGTTCGTTCTGGAGGGGATCGCAGGAACGTTCAAACGGTCGCCGTACAGGCCGCCGACTGCCATGGATGTGCCGCCGTTCGGGAACTTACCGCCGTTTGCGTCAAACGTGACATAAATCGTCGCTCTGTTGTAACGCGCATAAACGGTGTCGTATTTGCCGAAGGTAAAGGCGCTCCAGTCCACTTCGGTCTGCAGAGTGTTATCCGTACACCAGCAGTCGAAGATGTAACCGGCCTTGGTGGGCTGCTGATCCGCGCCGGGAGTGAATTTTTCACCGACAGCGCCGATCACGGGATCAATTGCGGAACCGCCCTGCGAATCGAAGTTCAGCGTCTTACCGGTCTGGTTCCAGCCGGCATAAACGTTCACGGCAACGCCGACAGAATCGGATTTGGAGGACAGATCGCCGATGAAGTTGGATGCGTTCGGGTTAATTGTCACAGGCCAGGACACGGGCTGTGTCTGCTCTGCGTCATAAAACCAGCCGGTGAAGCTGTAATAGCTGCGCTCCGGAACGTCCGCGGGCGCGTAAGCTCTGCCGTAAAGCGTGGATTCTGTATCCGAAGGAACGTTGCTGACATTTGTGCCGTTGCCGACGAAGTGCAGATACGCCGTTTTGTATCCTGCGTTGTTCAGATTGTTGATCGCAGTGTTCAGGTTGCCTTTCATCGTGTTGACGACGCCCTGATAACGGCTGTCCAGTTCACGGTCGCGCTCGATATCGTAAAGCGCATTGTTCAGCGCGGAAGCCGTGGAATACTTGTAATATACGCCGTTGGTGCCGTCGCCGTATGTGTTGTAGAAATCCGCGGGGATCGTTGCTTTAAGCGCATCGGTGGAGCTGTAGTCCGCCGCCTTGAACGCCATACCGCTGCTCCACGTGCTGTCGTTGGTGCCGGTATAAACAGCCGTGCACTCGCGAAGCGTTTGCGCTGCCGTATTGATTTCGGACTGCGTAACATTCTCTCTGCCGTAGATCGTCCACGCATTCTGCAGCGCGCTCTGATACTGCGCCCAGGTGCGGAATTTGCCCTGCGGGTCTGAAAGCGTCGCAGGCTTGGAAGCATACATCTGAGATTCCTGATAATTCTTCTCTGTCAGCTCTTCCAGCGCAGCCTTCAGATCACTCTTATTATATGTATGGATCGTAACCGTGTACTGCTGGGAGCTTGTCAGACGGGAACTGACGGTGCCCGTCACGTTGCCTTCCCAGTTTACGGTGGGCTTCAGAACGATGTCCTGCCCCGCGGAAACGGAGGAAAGGGAACCGGAGAATGTGGAAATGCCGTATTCGCCAAATGCTTTCTTGCCGGTCGTGCCGTTGTCCGAAAGGCTGAACGCACTGCTTGCGCCGCCGCCGACGGACTGGCTGGTCAGGGTTGAGCCGGTATAAGTCTGCGGATGGCTGTCCTCGTCGTAGCGGTAGGACGCCGTGCCGGCCTTGATCTGCAGGCCGGTATCGCTCAGATTGGACGTCTGGCTCAGATCAATATACATGTCGCCGCTGGGCGTCGCGGAAGACGTCCAGTCCTGCGAGCTGTTTTTGCCGGCAGAACGCGTCCAATAGGTTGCCGTCAGCATTGCGGATTCGCCTTCGGTCACGTAGTTCGCGGAACCGATATCCACATAGCAAAGCTGATAATCGGAGTCCGGAGCGGTCAGCGTGTTGCCGTTCAAAGGCTGCACAACCTCAACGTGGTTGTTGTACGTCTCGTGAGACGCCCAGAAGTTGTTGTTGCGTGTACGGGTGGCCAGACCCGGGTCATTGTACGCAAGCTTGATCGCACTCCATGCATACGTTGTGTACACCTGGCCGTCGCTCTTGGATCTGTAAGTGACAGTCCATTTGATGGTGGACGACGCCGTGGGGTCCGCTTCGAGCGTGCCGTCCTGAACTGTCCAGGTGAATGTATCCGTACCGAGCACAGGACCGTCCAGCGAGATGCCGGATGTGCTGCTGGTTACGTTGACGCTCTCGGCGCCGCCGGGAACCTGCAGGAAGATTTTGCCGCCGCCGTTAACTTTTCTGCCTCTTGCGAAGGCATTGTTGCCGTGCGACTGCAGGTACTGAGGTACGGTTAATTTCACCTTCGGGTTTACAGAAGGCGTGCGTTCTACAAGTGCGCTGCCGACCACAGTGAATGCGATCGTCATGGTGGTGAAAACCATCAATACCGCAAGCAGCGCGCTGAGTGTTCGCTTGAATCGTGCCATACTTGAATTACCTCCATTCAAATTGTCTACATCTGAAGCGGGCGGTATGCCGGGCTGCGGATATGGCCGCGCAACACACAATACGGCAGAACTGTGCGGCGAAAAGCCTACATACCCACTGACAGACATACCATCACTTTTTATGTACTTTAAATCTAACACATAAAAATGACAATGTCAATATAAATCTTGAATTTTTCGGTACAGATTTCTACAAAATACACAATATATGCGATTATACATTATTATATAACAAAACATCACTCAAGCCAAACATATTTAAAACCGCCGGACACGCCGCCGTGCATTTACAAATGTTTCTTTGGAAAATACTTTTTCATAAAAAATTCATAAAAGGGTATTGAAAAAAAATTGAAAATGTGTTAGTATGAAAGCGTGTTATATGAGCAAATGATGAGTTTGTCCCCGAAATTCGGAGAGGAGGCGTCTGGATCATGGCCGATCAGACACAGGTTTCGCCCCTTGCGCTGTACGAAAAAGTCGAGCAGGTTTACCGGACTTTGAGCGGCAAAATCAGCGCGCGCTGCGTGGGCAGCGGCCAGGGTCGTTACCTGCAGCTTCTTTCCGGCAGCGCCGGTCTGACGCAGGCGGAGA
>CAMOCU010000191.1 GCA_946610835.1 uncultured Clostridia bacterium
TATTTCGGAAACAACGTTTTTGCGCACATAAATGCGGATCGACTGCTGCTCGGGGACGATGTCGCAAAAAACGATGTCTTTGTTGTTATAGTCCCGCTTGACGGCGGTCACGATAGCTTTCTGGATGCCGTCGCACAGCGCGTCCATCTGGATGCGCTTCTCCTTGCTGAGCATTTTCAGCGCTGCGAACAATTCCTGATTGTCCATGATGGTTTGATCATCCTTTCTGATTATTCTGCCGTGTCAAAATCGTCCAGCTTGATAAACGCTGTTTCTTTTTTTGTAAATGTCAGGCCGTTGCCGCCGTCGAACCGCAGGGTAATGCTGCCCCCGTCGTAATCCTCCAGCACGCCTTTGAAATCCCGTTCGCCGTTGACCGGGCGGATCATGCGCACAAGAATACGCTGCCCGATGCACTGCGTAAAGTGGGCAGGCTTGGTCAGACTGCGCTCGATTCCCGGGGAACAGACTTCCAGACAATAGCCCTGCTCGATGGGATCCAGTTCATCCAGCGGCGCATCGATCGCGCGGCTGAACCGCTCGCAGTCCTCGATACCCACGCCCCCGTCCTTGTCGATGAAAATCCGCAAATAATACGTTGCGCCCTCTTTGGTAAAGGTGATGTCCCAGATGCGCAGACCCAGCTGCCCGGCGATCTCCTCTGCCAGCGCCTGTACAGCGGCGACCGTGTTGCCGCCCTTGCCCTTTGACGCCATGGATACGCCTCCTTTTTTCTAAATGTGAAAAATAAATCAAGAACATAAAATAGAGCGGGTCACCCCACTCTCACATCGTCTCCCGCAGGGCGAGAGAACACTTCTTCTACGCTCACAAATTCATTGAAAGTATTATACCACGTATTTTCTGAAATATCAAGTGTTTTTTCAGAATAAATCCAAAGAAGCCAGAGATCAGGAACCGGCGGCGAAAAGCAGGGCGCAAAAACTCTGCACCTGTTTCCTGCCGCCTGATTCTGACCCCTGACACTTTCTCAAGAGATTGCCGCACAACGGAATTGCGCGGATTGCAAAGTCAAATGCAGGCAGGCGTGCGCTGCGCGTTGTGCAGCGCATCCCGAATACATCAATGCTTCAGCTCGTCAATAATCAATTGGATGAGCACAAAAATACGCAGCGATGTAAACTTGTGCCAGAGCGTCTGTGCCTTGGCACGCACGGATGTGTCGGGCGTGTATGTTTTCGGCGCGGTTCCGTTGTCGATCACAAGCGCCTGCGACAGCGTGCAGCCGCCCTCGCCGAACAGCTCGCAGCGCACATACAAGAAGTCCTCCGCGCCTTCGATTTTGTCGAGATCCAGCACATAATCCATATCGGTGTTGGAACCGTCAACCGCTTTCTTCGCGATGACCTTGCCGTTGGCAATCCACTGGATGTTCGTGCAGTCCTTGGCGCGCACGGTCAGCGTGTGGCCGTCGACGGACAGTTCGCGGAACATCGGATACGGCGCCTCGCTGTAGCGCACGTCGAATTCTTCGGCAGGGCCGATCAGGTCATTGTTGCGCAGCTCGCGTGTGACGCAGAAAAACGCGCCGCTGTGCATCGTCTTGCGAATCTGATCGACCGTGTTTTCCGGCATCATGAACACAGAATAGGACGAGTCCACGTGCTCATAGTAATGCGCGTCGTTGTTGGAGAAGCCGATCACGCGCTTGCCGTACGGCAGGCAGTACATCAGCACATTATCCCACAGCACGCGGTCATACGCCGTGACGTGATTGCGCTCGTTGAACACTTCCATACCCAGGCACGTGTCATACTTGAGCAGAATATCCGCGAAGTAGCGCACATTTTCGGGATCGCTGACGATTTCGATCCCGCGGTTGGATTGCAGCCAGTCGCCGGGATGGTTGATAAAGGAAATGCCGCCTGCTTTGTCTGCCAGACGCACAGCGCCTTCATGGTCGTTTTCGTAACCGAGATAGTTATCGCCCGCGTGCGGGGGCAGGAACATGCCGTTGACGTGGCATTTTGTAAGCGTGAGCGCATTCAGTTCGTTGCCGCCCACAACGCAAGTCATGCCGCGTCCGCGCGCCTCGCCGTCCACCGGATAAGTGCCGCTTGTGACCGCCTTAAACTCCTCGTCCGTAAGGGGCGTCATTTTGCGCCCGAGAAGATATTGATACAGATACAGCGGCAGATGCGTCGGTTCCTCATTCCACGCCTTCCCCGTTACGCCGTGATCGGTCATGGCCAGGAAATCGAAGCCCTGTTTGTAATGTTCCAGGATCATCTCGTTCAGATCCATTTCGGCATCGCTGACGGTAGAATGCGTGTGCAGATTGCCCTTATACGCGCCCCATGCGTTCTCGCCGTCCCAGATCACGTCGGCATAGGGCGAAACGATGCGGTAATCGCCGCCGTCCGCCGCAAAGGCCAAGAGCGCCGGGCACAACAGCACCACGCAAAGGAAAATGCAGAGTGTTTTTTTCATAATCTTTCCTCCTGTCCGTCTGTGTACAGATCGGTTGTACGCCTATCATACCACAAAACGCAGGCCGTGTGCAACTGATTTTTCGGTTTTTTTGAATTCTATTTCTTTTGGAAGATTTGTTTTGATGTCCTCAAAAGCACAGATGGCTATCCGTTCAGATCCTGAATCAAGAGCTGAAGATGCTCAATCTGTTCCATGCTCAGACCCGCCACGCTCAGACGCGGAAGATCATCCCGGCAAAGGAGGTAATCCGTGGACACACCGAACAAATCGGACAGACGGATCAGCACGTCGATGGAAGGCTGGATGTTGTTGTTTTCCCAGTTGGAAACCGTTTGCTTGGTTACAGACATTTTTTTTGCAAGCTCAACCTGACTGAGACGCTGTGCATAACGGAGCGCTTTGATTCGTTCGTTCAGCATACTTCTCACCCTTTAATGTCAATTATAACAATACTATTATAAAAAAATATTTGACATATATGAAATACTATGGTATCTTAATAATTGACTTTTGGGGAGGTGTTTATTTAAAAACAGCTGCATGCCGATGAATCGGCAAAATCCGGACAAAATCAAATGCCATGGAGAGAAGAAAAAGGAGAATGAAATGAAAACAAAAAGAATTCTTGCGCTCATAATGACTGCAATCCTCCTGCTGATGACAACTGTATCCGCTTTTGCTGCGGATGCAGACTGTGCACACACATCTCTGGTATGGAGAGTCGACGTGGAGGCCACAGCGGATCACGCCGGGACGATGTCCCAATACTGCACTGACTGCGGCAAGGTCATGCAGACAAGCTCTTTCTCGCAGCACACACATACGCCCGGCCATCAGATCACACTGGTCAGCCCGTATTGCGAAACCGAAGGCGAACTCGGCGTTTGCTGCAAAGTCTGCGGTGCTGTCTACGAAACATCGGTCATTCCCGCACTCGGTCATTCCGGCGGCAGAGGCGTCGGCATCAGCGGCAGTGCGCTTGAGGTTGTATTTTTGATTGATGAATCCGGCAGCATGTGGAGCAACGATCCCGGCCATGTCCGTATTGACGTGTCCAAGGATCTTGTGAATGAGTTCAGCGCCGCGGACAAGGGCGCGGTGGTCGGATTCGGCAGCTATGACCGTGTCCTCTGTACCTTTACATCCGACAAAGATACGCTGAAAAATGCTATTGACAAGATCAGTGACGACGGCGGCAGCACATATATGTACAGCGGAATGCAGACCGCGTTCGCGCAGTTCCCGGAAACGGCGTCCGGCAGCCGTTACATCGTTTTGCTGACAGATGGCCAGGCGCATGACAAAGGCCACTTCGATTATGCTGCGGCATCTGCGGATAAAAACGTGA
>CAMOCU010000192.1 GCA_946610835.1 uncultured Clostridia bacterium
AACCGTCTGGTTCGATCCAACTATCTCACACGATTGATGCAGACGGATTCCGAAGAAAATTTTATTCTGCGCATTTGTGCAAACAACATTCCCATGGGCTTTTGTTACGGACGACGAAAAAATCAGATGATCTCCGTTATGATCGTTTCTTTTGATCAGAAATATGCCAGATATTCACCCGGCATGGTCGGAATATTCAAGTATCTGGAATCCTGCTACGCTGCCGGACAGGTTCCGGTTCTGGATCTGACCAGAGGAAATGAAAAATATAAATACGATCTCGGAGGCATTGACCGTCAATTGCAGTATTATACCATTCAGTTTTGAGGAGGAATTGTCATGAGACCTATACGAGATATATTCATAGAGGAATATTGGACTGCGCTTTATCGAAAAGCGGACAGCCCGGAGAAAGGTGTATTTGCGCACAATCCGACGCCCTTTATCCCGCTGGAAACCACGGCGGAGGATTGGTATGCGGACACTTTTCTTTTTGAAAAGGACGGCGTTTTATATTTGTTTTTAGAGGACTTCAACGACATAACCGAAAAGGGAACCATCGTTGTCTCCCGCATGGAGAACGGTCGTTTTACAGCGCCCGTGGAAGTGCTGCGCGAGCCGTATCACCTGTCCTATCCGGTCGTATTCGAAGAGGACGGCGTTGTCTACATGATGCCCGAAACACACGAGGACGGCTGCATCCAGCTTTACCGCGCAGCGGATTTTCCGTACAAATGGGTCAAGGACCGTGTGATCGTGCCGGATGTTGAATGCGTGGACACTGTGCTGCTGGACAATTGGATTGTCACGGGCCAGCTTTGCCCGAGCAGAGATATGCGTTTGGATCTGCTGCTTTTTGACCGCAGAACCGGCGCTCCGCATCCGTGCAATCCCATCCGCACATCAAGCTTCACCGATCGCGGCGCAGGCTCGATTACAGAAGTCGGCGGAAAGCGGCTGCGCCCGGTACAGGACTGCACCGGCAGCGTATACGGACGAAAGGTATTGTTCAAAGAGATTACGCAGGCAAACACAGAATCGTTCGAGGATCGCGAAGTGTTTGCGCTCACCCCCGATATGCTGCCGGTCGAGGGACTGCATCCGCTGGGCGTGCATACTTATGCCTTTTTAAACGGGTGGGAAGTCGTGGACGTCAAGCTTCGCCGCTTCAATCCGAAGCGGATCTGGTGGATCGTGCGGAAAAAACTCTTTTCGTAAAATTCTTCTGCTTGCATTTCTTTCGCACAGCCTGTATAATAACAGACACGGTCTGTTGTGACATTTTCTTAATCGGTAATTCATTTTTTATATATCCGCCGATTATATACTGTCATTGACAGCCGGATTTGCCGTAAACCAACTATTTTTGAACTCTCAAGGAGGAAGATTTATGGATCCTATCAAAGTTGATTTCTCCGGAAACGGAAAAGGCGCGGATAAAGGGCGCGAAATCGTCATTCCGCCTGAAAAATCCGTACTCAAGATTATTCTGTCCATTGTTCTTGCACTGGTCACAGGCGGAATCGTGTATTACTTTCTTCTGCCGCCGATGAATCTTAAGGCCATCGAGTTCTATTATTTTCTTGCAATCGTGATTGCCTCTTTTGTGGCGTATCTGGCGCTGCTGACCGCCGTGTTCCGTCACGCGGAGTATGTACCGTATATCAAAAAACAGGCGCGTGTACCCGTAGCGCTGATTCTTGTTCTCGCGCTTGTTGCCGGCGTCGGGTATGTTGTGGGCTGTCAATTTTTCCGCGCCAAACGATATAGCGAGATTATTACAGTCAAGGAAGATCAGAATTTCAGCGAAGATTTTGACCAACCGGATTTCAACACCATTCCCAAACTCGACGAGGATGCGGCTGCCACGGTTGCGCAAAAAGCCATGGGCGAGCTTGCCAATCTCGATCTTGAATCCCAGTTCAAAGTCTACAACGGAACTGCTGCCGCATCCAACTATCCCCAGATCAACTATCAGGAACATCCTGTCCGTCTGGCCACACTGCAGTATGCCAATATCATCAAATGGATCACCAACATGCGCAACGGTCTGCCCGGCTATATCATCATCAACACGGCCGACGAGGATCAGGAATTCAAGGCCTTAAACGAACCGATCCGCTTCTCTCTTTCCGATCATTTCGGCCGGCATGTCAAGCGTGTTGTGCGTTTTGCCTATCCGACGTATATGTTTGACGCGCCGAGCTTTGAGATCGACGATGCGGGCAAACCCTATTGGATCATTCCGCATATCGACAAAACCATCGGCATGTTCGGCGGCCGCGACGTCAAGGGCATTGTGCTCGTCGACGCCGTTACGGGCGAATGTGTGTATCATACACTCGACGAGGTGAAAAACAGCACCGCGCTGCGCTGGATCGACCGTGTTTACTCCGATGCGCTGATCGTTGAGCAGTACGATTATTACGGACGTTACAGAAAAGGATTTTGGAATTCCATTCTCGGTCAGGAAAACTGCGTCAAAACTACGGAAGGCAGCAACTACATCGCTCTGGATGATGACGTGTGGCTGTATACGGGCGTGACAAGTTTGACAAGCGATGAATCCATCGTCGGTTTCGTGTTGGTCAACCAGCGCACCAAAGAAACGCGTTTCTACCGCGTATCCGGCGGTAAAGAAAGCGCCGGCATGGATGCTGCGCAGGGTCTTGTTCAGGAAAAAAATTATGTCGCCACTTTCCCGCTGCTTGTCAACATCGGCGGCGAGCCGACCTACTTTATGTCGCTCAAGGACAACGCCCAGACCGTGCAGCTGTATGCGCTGGTCAATGTCCGCCAGTACAACAAAATCAAAGTCACGGGCAATACGATTTCCGGCTGCCTTGACAGCTATCTCTCCACACTTAAGGCGGAGCATGTAACGCTCGAAGCGGATGCGGAAAATATCGCCGTTCCGGACGATGCAAGCGCCTCTGCTGCTGCGGATGACACGCCGACAGATGCTTCACAGATTGAAGGTTCCGTCACTGAGATCCGTTCTGCGGTGATCGACGGCAACACGGTTTATTACCTGCGCCTTTCCGGCTTGGATGGTTATTTCACCATCCGCGCGGCAGACGCACCGCAGGCAGTGATCCTGAACACCGGCGACACGATCCGTGCCAAAGTTTCCGGCAGCGGTGAAATCCGTCCCCTGCACGGATTGGAAATTGTCCCTCAAACGACAGCTGAAACAACAGCTGCGGCATCATAAATTTATGGGTCATATATTCTTTATTGCGGACACACATTTCGGCGAGGACGCCATCCGCAGATATGAAAACCGTCCCTTTGCCGACGTTTCTTCCATGGATGATGCGCTGGTCGCCAACTGGAACCGTACCGTATCCAATGAGGACACTGTGATTCATCTCGGCGACTTTGCTGCGCACGGCACGGAGAGACGGCTTCTTACACAGCTGCACGGACGAAAGCTGCTTGTGCGCGGAAATCATGACGACAAATCCAATGCATTTTACAGAGATGCAGGATTTGATGAGGTGTATGACTTCCCGATTCTGTACGGCGGGTTTTTCCTGCTTTCGCATGAGCCGCTGTATGTGAATGAAAACATGCCGTATGCCAACCTGTTCGGCCATGTGCACAACTCTCCTCTGTTCCGAACCTGCAGCCGGCGGCACTACTGTGTTTGCGTTGAACGTATCGGGTACACGCCCATTTCTTTCGAGGCGATCCGTGCCGCTTTGCAGCAAGCGGAAAATACGCAAACAAATGCGCAATAAAATCTTAAGGCAATACCGCACAATTGGGGTGTGCGGATTGCGAAGTAAGCTTTTTCG
>CAMOCU010000193.1 GCA_946610835.1 uncultured Clostridia bacterium
AATGAGGGCAGGAAAGCAATGCCCTGATAGTTCTGGGAATTGTATTCGATTTTGCCGATCATTGCAGAAACCGCAGGGCTTTCCGCCTGTGCGTAATCCAGCGAAAGCGCTTTGCGCATCAACGTTGTATCGCGGCGAAAATTGCTGGAATAGCGCAGATCCATCGCCGCACGCATGATAAACCGCCGCACAATAAAGACGCCAAAGACGATTCCGGCACTCCAGAGCGCATACCGGAAGCATGTCCAAAAGGACTGCCCTTCCGTCAGTGCCGTGATGACAAGACCGGAGAAATGGATCGTAATGTACTCCGCGAGCATCGGCAGCAATTCCGCGAGCAAGTTCAGCAGCACATAATGTTTGCCGCTGATCTCCCGGCTCAGACGCATGGCGCGGACATACGGGCGAAGGTAAGCGCGTATTTTTTTCATTGCGCATCCACCTCCTCGTAATATCGGCTTTGCAGATGGAACAGATTCGCGTACATACCGCCCGCACGCATGAGTTCTTCGTGGGTACCGACTTCGGCAGCGCGGCCATCCTTCAGCAGTACGACACGGTCGCAGAAGCGCGTGGAGGACAGACGGTGCGAAATGTAGATCGACGTTTTTTTGGCGGCGAAGGCGCTGTATTGCTTGTACAGGTCATTTTCGGCGATAGGGTCAAGTGCGGCTGTCGGCTCGTCCAGAATAAGGATCGGCGCATCTTTGTACAGTGCGCGTGCCAGCAGTATCCGCTGCTGTTCTCCGCCGGAAAACGCAACAGCGCCTTCGTGCACATCCTTGATAAGCAGCGACTGCTCTTTTTGCGGCAGGGAATGCACCTTCTGCGCAATGTTTGCCTTGCGCATGCAATCCTCCAGACGTGTGTAATCTATCTGATCTTCCGGCAGCAGAGCGATGTTTTTGGCCACGGTGGCGGGGAGAAACTGCACGGATTGCAAGACGCAGGCAATCAGTGAAAAATAAGCGTCGCGTCCGTAGTCACGGATGTTGCGGCCGCCCACGCGGATCTCTCCGCTGTCCGGCTGCAAAAGGCCGCAGAGAAGTTTGACAAGCGTCGTTTTGCCCGCGCCGTTGTCGCCCACGATCGCGATGCGTTCACCCGGGCGTATTGTAAGCGAAAAATCCCGGAGGATCGGCGCATCTGCACCCTCGTATGTGAAACAGACGTGATCCAGTTCGATCTGCGGCGGCAGACGGCTGCCTGCGGGCAGCGGCGCCTGCGCCTTGCGCGGCTGTTCGTCCGGAATGTCGAGAAACCCGCGATAGTCGCTGATAAAATGCGTACTTTCCAGCACGTTGGAAAATTGGTCGGTCAGCTGCGAGAGCCAGCTGCTGAATCCGGTGATCGCGCCAAGATACAGCGCGAAATCCCCGAGCGTCATGTCGGACTGCACTTTCAGATAAATCAGATATGCATACGCGGCAAGGGTGACGATCAGCTTGAGCACATCCTCAAACAACGTATTGAGCATATGCCCCGTGTTCGCGCGGTGCAGCAGCGCAACGCGTTGCGCCAGATTCCGCGCGGATTTGGCCAGAAGCATGTTTTGCATTTCGTACACACGGATATCTTTGGCCTCGGCAAAATCTTTGGAGCTGCGGGAAAGGTACTGCAGGCGCAGGCGGATGCGGCTGTTTTCATCCTTGAGCTTGTCCCGGAATTTTTGGAGCAGTTTCCAGCCCGCGGCGCTGAGCGCATATCCGGCAATGAGCGCCGGAATAAACCAGACGCTGCAGCGGACGATGATTGCGGTGAATGCCGAAAATCCGAACAGTGCGGAAAACAACAACGCATTGATGTAGATATACACTGCCGGGCCGTTCTGCATGAGCGATTCCATGGCCTTTTCCCGGTGGGATCGTGTGCCTTTGCGGACAAAGACTGTGTAGTCCATGTCCATGGTTTTCTCCAGAATCTTCATGCGCCAAAATCGGTCGGCGGACAGGTTATGGAAGTAATCGCGGTACCCTTCCAGACTGTTCTGCACAATCCGGATCAGCACGACGGCCGCAGACATAACGCCCACTTTCCACAGCAGTTCCGTCGCGCCGCTCTGCCTTTCCAGACAGTCCAGCACAACTTTCGGTAAAAAAGCGGCGATGAGCGCTGAAACAGACTGCAAGGGAATGGTTGCCGCCGTGAGAAAAAGATAGACTTTGCTGCATTTCCACTGTTCATGCAGGATAAAGCGAAGGTTGCTGAAGTAGGAATACGGCTTTTTCGCTTTCTCTTTTTTCATTCGATAAACATCCTTTCGATTTCCTGACCCGGTTGATCAGGCGGATTCTGCGTTTTGTGCGCGTACCTCGGCGTAAATCGGTTCCAGTTTCTGCTTTGTCAAGGGATAGAACATATAGAGCAGGAAGATCAGCGAATAGACGGCCGCCGGAATCACTGTGCACACGCGCAATATTCCTTCGCTCACGCCGGGAACGAAGCCGGCGTCCGCCATTGTTTCCGCGCTGTATCCGATTTTGCCCAGCAGCATCAGTCCGCCGTAATCGGCCATCGTTTGTCCAAGCTTGCGGCAGAAGGTGTAGACGGCGTAAATCGCGCTCTCCGAATGCTCGCCCGTGCGGACTTGCTGATAGTCGATCACATCCGTCACAACCGCCCAGTTGGTGATGGATACCACACAATAGCCGAAGCCGATGAAAAACTGCATTATCAGGAACAGTGCGGGATTGTCCGGTGCAGGACGCAGAACACACACGAGAATCGCTGAAACAGCGGCCACAAGCGCGCCGACGGTGCAGATCTCTTTTTTGCCGAAACGCCGGACAAGGCGCGGCGTGAAGGGCAGCATGATCACGGTCGGCAGATACTGCGCCACGGTGCCCAGCGCCGACAGCGATGTGTTGCAGAAATAGTTCTTATAAAGGTATTGGTTTAAGGATGCGAACTGCAGCTGGCCGCTGATGAGAATTCCCGACAGCGCAAGGATCACAAAGGGCTTGCTTTTCAACATGCCGAGATACGTTTTCTTCATGTCTGCCTTGATGTCTGTGTCGTGCGAGACGCGTTCTTTTGTCGTGCCGTAGCTGACAAGATAGAATATGACCGCGCAGGCCGCCATCACCAGCGCGAACAGGAACATGCCCCTGCCGTTGGCAACGTTGTATGTGCTGCCCTTGCCGTCGTCCACTTTGGTGTAAATGAGCATGGGGGCGAGCAGCATGGGCGCCGCCGCGCCGATTCCTGTGCCGATGGAGCGGAAGGTGGACAGGAGCGTGCGCCCCTCCGGATCATCGGTGATGACCGATGCGAGCGAACCGAACGGCACGTTCATCCCCGTATAGAGCATTCCGAACAGAATGTATGTACAATAGGCGAACACGAGCAGCAGCGCCTGACTTTGCGTGAATCTGCCGACGTCGATGAAGCAGAGCATTTCGCTGACAGCCAGCGGTACGGCGACCCATTTGAGAAACGGACGGTATTTTCCGCCCGCGCCCGGGATTCGCCGCGCAACGGCTGCGCCCCACAGCGGATCGTTGATGCAGTCCCACAGCCGCGAAAACAGAAACAGCCGCGCAACCTTGCGGGTCGGGATGCGCAGCACATCGGTGTAAAATACCTTTAAAAAAGAGGAGATGTAGGTCAGCGCAAACATATTGCCTGCCTCGCCGGCCATGTATCCGGCAGCCTCGCGCACGCCAATGTGGTTCGGATGCCGTTCTTTGTTTTGTATCTGTTCGGTCATAGAATTTCCCTCCATGTGTTGTCCTCGTTTACACTATACCATATCCGAAAAAAGATGAAAACTGTTTTCAGGAAATTTAAGCAAATCTTAA
>CAMOCU010000194.1 GCA_946610835.1 uncultured Clostridia bacterium
GCCGATATTCTCATCGGCGCGTTCCGCCCCATGCAGCAAGCCGACATCGAAAGCCGGCTCGCGGATTTCCGCCGGGAATATCCGCAAATTCTGGACACTCTGATCGCGGGCGGACAATACGAAACCATTCCGCTGGGTTACTTCCTGCCCGTTTGCGTCTGGAACGGCTACGCCGCAATCGGCAACAGCGCCTGCATGACCGAACCGCTCAGCGGATCGGGGCTGGATCTGAGTTTGCGCATCGGCAAGCTGCTCGCGCAGACGGTCGCCGGATGCGCGGACTTTTCCGCTTTTTCCCTCTGGCCGTATAACCGGCAGGTGATCCATGCCTTTGCCGAGCGGTATTACACAGATTTGCTGATCCGCCGTTTTCTGACAAGTCTGACGGCGGAGGAGATCGACTTTTTATTCGATAAAAAAATCCTGACCGAAAAAGAGCTTGGCGGCCACAAGGGGTATACGCTCTTGCAGGTGCTGCAAAAAGGCAACTTCCTGCGCCGGCCGCGCCTGTTTGCGCCCCTGACGCAAACACTGCAAAAGGCAAGCCGGCTGCCGCAGGTGCGCCAGTCGCTGCCGCAATCTTATGAGGCGCGCGCTGTTGAGGTCTGGAAGGAACTGTACGAGGCCGTACTCGGCTGACAAAGGGAGGCACACAGATGTACGATCATTTTTCCCCGCTCGAAAATACGCGCCTGGTTCATCATTACATCACGCATATGGTGGACAAAGCGCAGGACAACCTGCCTTACTGGCTGCTGCTGCCGAACAAAAAACCTGCCGAGGCCGCCCACTGCCGTGTGGACGACGCGGAACTGGTCGGTTCGTGGTATGAAGGACTGGTCTGCTGCATGGAAATCCTCGGCACCGAGGAGGGCGCGGACGTCAAGGCCTCGCTGCGCCGTCATCTGATGCGCTCGTGGGGCGCGCACGGGCTGCGCTTTTGCGAAAAATATCCGTGGACGCATACGGTTCATGCGTCGTTTCACGAAATGGGGTACATTCTTCCCGCACTCAACCGCATCACGGAAGAATACCCGGACGATACGATTGCCGAACAGCGCACGGCAGAACTGATCCGCGGCATGCGCGCGCTGGTAATCGAGCGTAAAACGCGTTGCTTCTGGTCGGGCGATTTTCAGGAAACCGTGCCGATCTATGAATTTCCGAACGACATCTATCTGCAGGACGGCGGGTTCGACCTGACGCGTCACACGGGACGCGGCGAACAGGCGATCCGCAATGCCGTTATGCTCGACGCGCTGGTGCGCCGATACGAACTGCGCGGCGATCGCGTCGCGCTGGATCTGGCGGTCGGTCTTGCCAATTTTGTGCTCGGCCCCTCGCGCTACTTCAGTTACGATATGAACTTTTTCGGCCATGTGCATTCCGCCGTCTGGTTCGCTTGCGGACTGCTGCGTCTCGGGCGCGTGACGGGGGAAAACATGTACATCGAAAAAGCAAAAGGCATTTATGATTTTGTCCGCTCGCTGTCCTCCTCGTTCGGCTGGGTGCCGGAGTACGCCCGGTGGCATCCGCCGCAAGAGGAGCACTGTGAAACGTGCTGCATCAAGGACATGATCGTCTGCGCACACGAATTGATCGCGTGCGGCTATGCGCAGTATTGGGACGATCTGAACCGCTTTGCACGCAACCAGCTGGTGGAAAATCAGGTGCGCTACACCGGCTACGTTGTGTGCGACAACACCAAACCCGACGCCAACGGCATCACATACCGCGATATCGACAGGCGCATGCTTGGCGGCTTTACAGGCGGAAGCGAGCCGAATTCCATCTCTTTGACACGTTTCCGTTCCATTGCGGGCTGCTGTGTGGGTACGGCGCCCGTTGCGCTCAAGACCGTTTGGGACGACAGCGTGACAAGCGAGAACGGCGTACTGTGCGTCAACATCCCCTTCGACCGCCAGACGCCGCAGCTGTGCATCCGCTCCTTTTTGCCGGACGAGGGCAGGATCGAGCTGACTGCCGGGGTCGACTGCGTCGCCGGCGTGCGCCGTTACGACTGGATCGAAAATGCCGTTTTGACCGTGGACGGTGTACGCACGCAGCCGTGTGCGCATACGGATATTCTTTGCGCACCGCTCAAAGCCGGCCAAACGCTGGTCGTCACATTCCCGCTGCACACGCGCGAAGTGCGCGAAACGGTTCGCGGATCGCTTCTGCGGGTCTTTTGGCGCGGATGCGACGTGATCGACATCCTGCCGCGCGGCGAGCATATCCGCCTTTATCAGCGCAACCACGATATTCCGAAATACTATCCGCTGCCCGAAGATGTGGTGTACACGGGTGCGGTCAACATGGGGCCGACGCAACAGAAATGAACGTCAAACCGAAAGCAATCTTCCTTGCCGCACGTGATGCGGTCGAAAACGCGTATTCGCGCGATGTGCGTGCAAAGCTGTCACAGGCGCTGGATTTTCTGCCCGGCTTTTTCGACGCCGACGCGCTGCAGGCACATACGCACGTCCCCGAACTGCGGCAGGTTCAGTATGCCTTTTCCACATGGGGCATGCCGGCGCTGCAGGCGCAGCAGATCCGCGAGCTGTTCCCCGCACTGCGTGCCGTATTTTATGCCGCCGGATCCGTGCAGACCTTTGCGCGGCCGTTTCTGGAGTGCGGCATACATGTTTTTTCCGCACGGTCGGCCAATGCCGTCCCCGCCGCGCAAACAACGTGCGCGCTCGTGCTGCTGGCCAACAAGGGCTTTTTTCAAACGCTGCATCGCGGCGGCGCGGGAGCATGGACAGAACGCACGACCGGCGCGCCTTACCCCGGTAATCTCGGCACGCTTGTCGGCGTGATCGGTGCGGGCGCGATCGGCACGCTCGTTCTGGAGCGCCTGCGGCAGGAAGGGCTGCGCACGCTGGTATATGACCCGTTCCTTTCCGGTGAACGCGCCGCGGCGCTGGGCGCGGAAAAGACCGACAGCGTGCAGTCGCTCTTTTCGCGCTGCGCAGTCGTCACCAATCATCTGCCTGACAACGCGCATACGGCCGGAATGCTGGACAAAAGCTGTTTTGACCGCATGGCGGACAACGGCGTATTTCTCAACACCGGCCGCGGCCGGCAAGTGGTCGAACGCGATCTGATTGCCGCGCTCAAAGCGTGTCCCGCGCGCTGCGCTGTACTGGACGTGACCGATCCGGAACCGCCTGCGATCGGGAGCGAGCTGTATACACTGCCGAACGTCTTTCTTTCGCCGCATCTTGCCGGCTCCATCGGCAGCGAAGTCGCGCGGATGGGCGCGTGCATGGCGGACGCATTTTTTGCATACGCGCAAGGCAGACCGACGCATTGCGCCGTCACGGCGGACATGCTCGGCACGATGGCATAAAACAGGAGGAAAAACAGAATGAACCGGATAAAAAAAGCGCTCTCGATCCTTTTTGCCGCGCTGCTCACGCTGAGCCTGTGCGTTCCGGCATTCGCCGCGGACAGCGGACGGCTGCAGCGGCTGCACGCCGAAGGCGAAAAAATCCTGCGCGAGGACGGCAGCGAAATCATCCTGCGCGGAACCAATTTCGGCGGATGGGGCATTATGGAGGATTGGTTCTGCCCGTTTGAGGATCCGGCCGGATCGGAAAACGCATACGATACGCTGGTGCAGCGGTTCGGCGTTGAAAAAACACATGCGCTGTACCAAACCTTCCGCGCCAACTGGATCACCGAGCAGGATTTTGCCAACGTGGCCGCCATGGGCATGAACGTGATCCGTTTGCCGATCTGGTACCGCAACTTTCAATCCGACGACAACGGCACATGGTACCGCAACGCGCAGG
>CAMOCU010000195.1 GCA_946610835.1 uncultured Clostridia bacterium
CTCAACGTAAATTCCACTCCGTTCCTACTGTGGAACTTACTTTGGGAATTTACGCAAAAATCCCGCTATGAATATTCAAAAAGCTATTGTATATTCATTGGAAACGTGTTATAATAGCATGAATTTTTATATGTGGATTTTTCTGCATTCAGGAGGATAAACCCTATGACAAGACACGAGGCGCGCGAGCAGGCGTTCCTGCTGCTGTTTGATAAGTCTTTTCATCCCGAGCTGAGCGTTCCCGAAACGATCGAACTGGCCGCTGAGGGCGGGATCATCACGCTTAACGAGGCATCTGCTGCGCTGGTTACGCGCATCTGCAGCGATCTGGAACAGATCGACGCGCAGATCGAATCCAACCTTCAGGGCTGGAAAGTCAGCCGCATCTCCCGCGTGTCGCTGGCACTGCTGCGGCTGGCTGTGGGCGAGCTGCTGTTTACCGACACGCCGCAAGGTGTTGTTGTCAACGAGGCGGTGCTGCTGAGTAAAGCGTACGCGGGCGAAGAAGAATCCGCCTTTATCAACGGAACATTGCGCAATTATCTGCGCCGAAACGCAGAATGACCATGCAGTATCTCGGGCTGGACACCAGCAATTACACGACTTCTGCCGCACTGTATACCCCTGCGTCGGGCGATATGGCTTCCGCACGCCGGCTGCTGCCGGTCAAAGAGGGACAGCTCGGGCTGCGGCAAAGTGATGCGGTTTTTCACCACACCGCCGCACTTCCGGACATTCTCGACGCGCTTCCGGCGTATCGCGATGTGCGCGCCGTTGGCGTTTCTGCAAGGCCGCGCGACGCAGACGGTTCCTATATGCCGTGTTTCCTTGCGGGAGTCAGCGCCGCGCACAGTGCAGCCAAAGCATTGAACGTTCCCTTGTATACATTCTCCCATCAGGCCGGTCACATCGGCGCGGCGATTTTTTCTTCCGGGCGCGAGGACCTGCTGCACAAGCCCTTTCTTGCGTTTCATGTTTCCGGCGGAACGACCGAGGTCGTGCGTGTCACACCGGACGCCTGCAAGGTCATTGCAACCGAAACCGTGCTGCACTCTCTCGATCTGAAAGCCGGTCAAGCCGTTGACCGCGTGGGCGTTATGCTCGGCTATCCGTTCCCTGCGGGCAGGTATGTCGACGCGCTGTGCTGCGAGAGCGCACGGGAATTCAAAATCCGCGTTCCGCTGCGCGACGGCTGCTGCAGCCTGTCCGGCGTACAAAATCAATGCGAACGCATGCACCGCAGCGGCGAATCGGATGCGGACGTCTGCCGATACTGTCTGAGTTATATCGCGCAGGCGCTGTGTTCTATGGCAGAGTATGCATGCGAACAATTCGGACAAACGGAGCTCGTTTTTTCCGGCGGCGTGATGTGCAGCCGTTATTTACGGGACACACTTTCCCGGCGGTTCCCCTGTGTATTTGCCGCGCCGGAATATTCCGGCGACAATGCGGCAGGGATCGCCTATCTGACTTCCAAAATGAACCCATGACAATTCTCACTGTTTCTCAACTGAATACCTATGTCAAGTCCCTGCTCGATGCGGACGCACATCTGCGCAGCATTTATGTCACGGGCGAAATTTCCAATTTCTCCGACCACTACCGTACCGGGCATTATTATCTCACGCTCAAGGACGCGGACGCCGCTGTGCGCGCCGTCATGTTCCGCGCGGAAAATTCCAGACTGCGCTTCCGCCCGGAAAACGGCATGCGTGTGCTCGTGCGCGGGCGGATCTCCCTGTATCCGCGGGACGGACAATATCAAATGTATATCGACGACATGCAGCCCGATGGGATCGGCGCGCTGCACGTTGCCTTTGAACAGGTCAAACAGCGCTTGCAGAGCGAGGGTTTGTTTGACGACAGTCGCAAAAAACCGATCCCGCGCTGCCCCGCACGCGTGGGTGTGATCACCTCCCCGACCGGCGCTGCACTGCAGGACATCCTGCACATTCTTGCGCGACGTTTTCCGCTCGCCAAAGTCGTTTTTTGCCCGGTGCAGGTACAGGGCGATGCGGCCGCACCGCAGATCTGCGAGGCGATCCGGCAGATGAATGCGCAAGATGCGGCTGACGTTCTGATCGTCGGCCGCGGCGGCGGTTCACTGGAGGATCTTTGGGCATTCAACGAAGAGGTCGTTGCCCGTGCCGTTGCGTCTTCACACATCCCGGTGATTTCTGCCGTGGGGCATGAAACAGACTTTTCCATTTGCGATTTTGCCGCCGATCTGCGTGCGCCGACCCCTTCCGCCGCCGCGGAACTGGCCGTACCGGACGAAACAGAGGAACGCGCCGTACTGTACAGCTTTGCCATGCGGACGTCCCGCGCCATGGCCGCCCGCCTTTCAAGGGAGCGTCTGACGCTGCAGCATACGGCCGCGCTGGCAAATGTCAGTGATCCCGCGCGGCTGCTGCACGGACGGCGGCTGACGCTGGACGCGGCAGGCGAACGGCTTGAACACGCGATGCAAAACAGACTTGCCCGCCAAAAGTCTTCCCTGTCCCTGCTGTGCGGCAAACTGGATGCGCTCAGTCCCCTGCGAGTGCTGTCGCGCGGCTATACCATTGCCGAAAAGGACGGCAGCGCCGTAACGCATGCCGCCGCACTGCGCCGGGGCGATCAAATTCTGCTGCGCTTTGCCGACGGACAGGCAAGCTGCACGGTCGATGAAACGGAGGAACCGCAATGAACGATTTGACATATGAGCAGGCCATGGAGCAGCTCGAAACCATCACCGAAAAACTGGAGGACGGCAGCCTGCCGCTGCAGGAATCCCTGAAATATTATGAACAAGCCAGCGCCTTGATCCGCTTTTGCAGCGCACAGCTCGACGACGCGGAGCAAAAGATCATTCAGCTTTCCGCCGCAGGAGGAGAAAGCCATGCATAAGATCGAATCTTACCTGCCGCAGCTCGAAGCGTTTCTGTGCGCCGCCATTCGTGCAGACGATGCGGTCAGCGAGGCCATGCGGTACAGTCTGCTTGCCGGCGGAAAGCGCATTCGCCCGTGCCTCGCGCTGGAATTCTGCCGCATTTGCGGCGGCGACGTCGACGCGGCGCTGCCTGTGGCGGCCGCTGTGGAGATGATTCATACCTACTCGCTCATACACGACGATCTGCCGTGCATGGACGACGACGACATGCGGCGCGGCAAACCAGCCTGCCATATACAATTCGGATACGCCAACGCACTGCTTGCAGGCGACGGACTGCTCACGCTTGCGTTTGAAACGCTGTCCACCGCCTCTCTGCCGCCGGAACGGCTCGTGCGGGCATGCGGCATTCTTGCGCAGTGCGCCGGACATCTCGGCATGATCGGCGGCCAGACAATGGATCTTGCCAACGAGGGGCAATCTGTTGGGCTGGAAACACTGCAGCAGACCGACCGGCTCAAGACCGGAAAGCTGATCGAGGCGGCATGCGTACTCGGCTGCGTTGCGGCAGGGGCGGCGCAGTTTCAGACGGACGCAGCCGTGCAATTCGCCCACGCGCTTGGCATGGCTTTTCAGATTGTCGACGACATACTCGACGTCACAAGCGACGACGCAACGCTCGGGAAACCTGTCGGCAGCGATGCGGCGCAAAACAAGAACACATATGTTACCCTGTGTACACTCGACGGTGCGCGTCAGGCGGCGCAGCAGTACACAAACGATGCTGTTGCCGCACTCGCCCCGTTTGGCGAGGCCGGCGAAACCTTGCGGCAGCTTGCCGTTTCGCTGGCAAACCGTTCGATGTAAGGAAGGATATGGGTCCAAGTGCAATATCTGGATAAAATCAAA
>CAMOCU010000196.1 GCA_946610835.1 uncultured Clostridia bacterium
CAATCGGCGGAAATATCGACAAACATGTTTATCCCTGAAAAGAGCCTCTCCGCAAGAGAAGCGCACAAACGAAGAGATTATACTGTTTTTTATGACGTGGAAGAAAAATGGATCGTGTCCATACAGAGTTTTTTAACGGATTCTGAATAGAGTTTTTTAACGGATTCTGAATAAATCTATTGACACGACCGGAAATAAATGATAAACTGTTCACAGACAGTTAAAAAACTGCGAATATGTTAAAGAAAGAGGTTTCAAAATGAAAAAGTTTTTATCTGTTTTCTTCGCTGTTCTTTTCATTCTTTCGTCCTTTTCCATGATGGCTGCTGCCTGGGAGACATCCTGCCCTTATTGCGGCGAAGTGTTTACCACCGAAGCAGCTTACACGGACCACATGACGCTTTACAACCACGCCGACGGCCATTACATTGTTTGCCCCTTCACGGGTAAAGATTATAAGGACGGCGGCTGCGGCGAGCAGTTTGCTACGAAGGCTGCGTATGACGTGCACGTTGAAACTTGCAAGCACAACGGCGACTACAGTGCGCTCGGCTATCTCAAGTATTAC
This sequence comes from uncultured Clostridia bacterium, assembly GCA_946610835.1. Classification (GTDB taxonomy): domain Bacteria; phylum Bacillota; class Clostridia; order Oscillospirales; family Acutalibacteraceae; genus UBA1425. Next base: position 569 of record CAMOCU010000196.1, read on the forward strand.
GGCGGCAAACTGTTTGACTCTGTCAAGGCAGTCAAGTGGGGCGACCTGCTCGGCGGTATTGTCAGCATCATTAAGGCGATCTTCGCCGGCGTTGATTTCAAAGAGATCATCAGCTTTGTGAAAACCATTTTTAACGCCATCAAGGGCTAAGGATTCCTTCCGCAAACAACATATAATAATTGCGCCGCAGTTGATTCTGCGGCGCGTTTTTTTAATGACGGGCGTGCTGTCAGTCAGTGGTAAAAGTCCGTAAGGGGCGCAGGTGCGGCGGATGAACGCCGGAGCGAATCCAAAGGCTTACATCGTGGATGGATGCGGGCGAGAAGAAGGAATTGCGAATTACAGCCCGACGAACACAAACCGGATCTGATCTATTGTATCATTTATCGAGATGCAGCTCGATTTCGCCCGAAATGACTTTGGGCAATTCCCGCAGCACAAGATGCAGCGCTTTGAAGAAGTATTTGACGTGGTTGAAAAGGTACGCGAACGGATTGGGGAATTCCCGGCGATAGGTGCGCACATCCGCAGGCGCGTTTTCGATTGAATAACCCATCACGATCACCTCAGCGGAATGGTCGCTGAGCGCTTTGCCTTCCTCGTTGGCGAGCAGAACGAAATCATGGCTCACGGCGTTCCAGCGCACGCCGCCGCCGTCCCGGTAGAACAACTTTTCCACGCTGTCCCAAACGCCCCAGTAGCCTTCGCCTTCGGTACCCCATTTGGCGTTGTCCGCGTAGGTGATGTCATAAACGCCGTCGTTGCAGATTTCGACCCAAGCTTCTTTGAATCCGGCTTCGTCAATAAACTGCTTTTTCAGCTCGCTTTCCGTATGCATGAAACGTGTGTTGGTGTCGCCGGTCACAAGAACAGCATGATCTTTGGAGTGATCCTCGATAAAAGAAAGCAGCTGCTTGTACTGTGCCACGCGCGCTTCTGCATTCGGAGCGCGCCCGTACGCATCCGCATGCAGATCATATACATCTATATACACGCCGTCCGCGATTTCCACGCTCACACAAATAAAGCCTTTGGGCGTCAGTTCGTCGCTGCCGTCGGTGAAAATGCCGAATGCGGTATCCCACGGCACGCGCGTTACATTATAAAGCGGCGTTTTGGAAAAAACACTCAATCCGTCGCCGAACGGAATTCCGCCGCTGTGGATGGTGGAGTATTTGGCGTTCAATCCGGTGCGCAGCGTTGTATGGAAGTTGAAGTCCTCCTGCACGGCAATCAGGTCTGCGTCCATAGCGTTTAATTCTTTGGCGATTTGCCGTGTGCAGGCAAGCGGGTCGCGTCCGGATTTTGACAAAAACGCCGGTACCGGCAGCCCGTCCACGTTATAATTGACGATCTTGAGCGTGCCGGATTGGGAATCGTCCTCCGCCAAAGTCGGAATGCCTGCGGTTATGCAAAGCAGGCAGGCGAGCAGAACAGCAAAAACTCTTTTTTTCATGGAAACCGCTCCTTTCATCGGCGATCAGATCAGTTCATATTTGCCGCTTTTTAAAATATCGAGCAGCATTTGGTTGTTTTGAATCGGCTCCGCTGTACGGATTCCGCCTTTTTTTGCGCCCCATTCGCCGTGATAATCGGAACCGGACGTCTTGAGCAGGTGGTGCCGCTCGGCCCATGCGTCGGCGATCGGGTTATTGGATTCGTGATTGGGGTTGCCGTTGAACACTTCAACACCGTCCAGCAGGTTCCAGTCCACAATGGTCATGCATTCGCGGAACGGATGCGCCTGCACAATCAGGAGTCCGGCTTGATGTACGCATGCGGCCATATCCTCAAAATTCATTTGCAGAATATTCGGGTGCGCACGCAAAAAAGCGTCGTCTGCGCCGTAGATTAAAAAATCGTTGTCGCTGTCGCAGTCCAGCCGCAGCTCCAATCCGAACAAAACCTTGAACTCCGGCTTTAAACGCGCGGCCTCGTCCGCCGCAGCTTGATATCCTGTGAGAAAAAAGTCGATTTTTTCATCCCAAGTGGCGTCAGGGCGCATTTTGGCCTGCTGAAATACGCGGCTGAAATGGTCGGTAACAATGATTCCGCTGTAACCGGCGTCGATGTAATTGCGCACAACGGTTTCTGCCGGCAGTTCGCCGCAGCGGCTGACTTGGGATGTATGGCAATGTGTTTCATAAAGATATGTGCCCATTTCTGATCCTCCTACTGGTGAAATTATACCATAATTTTTAAAATTCTGTCAATACATAGGGATTATTTTTCACGTCTGCTTGTAAAAAATGTACAAAACCGGTTGACATATTTCGGAATCTTGTTATAATAATATCAAGCACTTTAAAATTGCAAAGTGTGAAAGTATATCTTAATGGAAGAGTGATCCTGTATGTTGGATATTTGTATTCTCGGCCGCGGTCCCGCGGGTCTGTCCGCCGGGATCTATGCTGTGCGGGCAGGGGCGCAAACGATGGTTTTCGGCAACCCGGACGGCGCGCTTTCTCTTGCCAAACGGATTGACAATTACTTCGGCATTCCGACCATCGGCGGAAAAGAACTGCTGCAGGCAGGCGAGGCGCAGTATACCGCGCTTGGCGGCCTTGTGCATGCGGGCGAGGTTACGGCCGTGGAGATGGCTCCGGAAGGCTTTGCGCTGCATACGCCGGGCGAAGACTTTACCTGCCGCGCGGTGGTGCTTGCGCTTGGCAAAGGCAGGCGCGTTGCGGGTCTGCCGGGCGAGGCGGAGTTCCTCGGCAAGGGCGTGAGTCATTGCGCGATCTGCGACGGCTTTTTCTTCAAAAAGAAACGTATCGGCGTGCTCGGCGCCGGAGAATATGCGGCGTCGGAGGCGCGTCAGCTGCTGGCGTTCTCGCCGGATGTGACTGTTTTTACCGATGGCAAAACGCCTGCTGCGCAAATGCCCTGTCCCGTTCGCGAAGAAAAACTGGAGGCTGTGTTCGGCGACGCAAAAATCGCAGGCGTCCGGACCAAAGACGGCGAAGAAATTGCGCTGGACGGTTTGTTCATTGCACGCGGTTCAGCGAGCGCATCGGATCTTGCGCTCAAGCTTGGCGTCCCGATGCAAAACGGCGTGATCACAGTCAATGCGGATGGAATGACGGGGCTGCCCGGTGTGTTCGCGGCCGGGGATTGTCTCGGCGGTCTTGCACAGGTTTCAACGGCGGTCGGTACCGGTGCGCTCGCAGGGCAGCGCGCCGCTGAATATGTCCGCAAG